>NEUY01000028.1 GCA_002304425.1 Opitutia bacterium Tous-C10FEB | reverse complement strand
GAGCTTTGGAAAAGGGCATCGGAGGTGCCTTCCGTAAACTGAAAACCTGCCAGCGTTTGAGCTTTTACACCAGCGATCACATATTTTCCGCTAACATCACCCATGGCGTAGTTGCTGTTGAAATCCTGAAAGTTTCGGCGGGCGTTAAATGTCACGGTTTCCTTAACCCAATCAACCCCTCCACCCGGAAGAATGATTCCAGTGGGTCCGCGCAAATATCTATTGTTGGAAGCACTGAATTTCATTTCCCAATCCTCAGAAAAACGATGCAAGAGCGAAAGCCGCACCTGCTTGGCCGTGAAGGCTTCCAAGTTATCTGGCGCTTGATAATTCTCACTCCGCCCAGCCCCAGTATAGACTTGGCCTTCGGGTGTTAAAAAGGAATGAGACTGGGGATAATGCTCCAGCTTCATATAATCCATGGCAACCCGTACGGTTGTGTCTTTATATTTGAACTGTAACGTCGGAAACAATCCATACGTGTCTTCGGAACGATACTTAAAGAATTGCTCGCCTCCGCGCAAGACGCCGTCAAATCGGTAGCTGAATTTACCCTCCCCAATAGAAAAAAGCGGCCCAGTGGTATCGATCGTCGCTCGATAAGTACCGTACTGGTCAGCGCTAAACCCGAGGGTGGTTGATTTATACGGTAATGGTTTGCGGGTCGTCTTAAGCACCGCACCACCTAGATTAGAATTAATGTAGAAAACCGCAGCGGCCCCACGGATGACTTCGTATGAGTCGATATTGATGTTGTCTAGATAAGGCGGCCCGCCGTTAGGAAATTCGTCAACAATGGGATTCCCGATCCGATTACCGCGCAACATACTGGCCTCCGTTCCAACGGTTAACCGGCCGACGCCAGCAAACTGTAAAGCATCAGACGAAGCGCTAAATCCGATATCCTCAATGAGGTCGCGCGTGACAACTGTCACGGCTTGAGGGATGCTCAATAACTGCTGGTTAGTCTTAAACCCAGTAGCGGCATTGGTTGTAACGTAACCCTTATCTTGAGTGGTGGTAACTTCAAATTTTGAAAGTTGAATTACTTCTTCCTTGGGCGGTGTCGGCTGAGCGCCTTGGCTCGAGCCCGGCGTAGTCGATGAGTTCGCCGTCTGGGCATCAGCAGTAACCACTGCGGCGAGCCAAGAGGCGAGGACAGCGAGGATTGTGCGGGATGATTTTTTCATGGTGGTGTTGGGGGGGGCACTGGACACTGGCGGCAGCGGCGTGGGTGACTGCGGGGTGCGTTCACGCTTAATCACGTAAGCTCCGGTTTTCCCTTCGACTTCCACCCTCAGCGCCGTGCGAGCCACCAACCGATCGAGCGCCTCACGTATCGCATAGGCACCTTGGACCGGATTAGTTTTCACACCACGCACTTCACCAAGCATGTAGACGATTTGCGCGCCGGCTTGCTCAGAGAATTTCTCCAACATGATTTCTGCATCCCCCGCCGCGAGGGCAAAGGTCTGGCGAACGGGTTCGGCACCAATAAGGAACGAGGCCCGCCCGCCAAAACAGAAAATTAGCAGGAGCACCAGGAGCGGGCTGAGAAAGCCGACTCGCTGGCCAAGAAGGGTTAAAATCTGGGGGGCAACCCATCGACTCGTAAGTCGACGGCAAGAGGAAGACGCAACAAAGTGTAACATCCGTTATCGAGAAAGTGGATTTTTTTTCCGCAAAGTAATAGTTCCATCCGCCGCGTACTCGACTTCGATGTCTAAGGTATTGGCCAAAACCTGCGTAAACCCTTCGAGGTCTCCTGCGCGAAAGCGCCCACCAAAACGGAGTTCGGCAATCGCAGGATCGGCAAACACGAGACGTCGCCCCGTGCTGCGCTCAAATTCTAGCGCCAGCTCGGCCAGCGTAGCGCCACCAAGCCGAAGGAGCGGCTCGCGCCAAGCCAAAGCACGCACAATCTCAGTGGGCGCCAACTGGGAGCAAACGAGCGCGTGGCTCAAATCAGTCGCAACCGGTAAAGTACCCCGCAGGATAGCCCGCCCCCCAGCATTTAGCGCCGAGCCAGTTGCGGAGCTAACCGAGTCCGCGGCCGAGGCAACTTCAACGCGTCCTTCGGTGACGATGACATCAACAACCGAGGATTGGAGCTTAATATTAAAAGCGGTGCCGACCGCGCGAACCTGAAGTGCACCGGCACGAACGATGAACGGACGTGCGGGATTTTTCGTGACGCTGAAGTGCGCTTCACCCTGGACGAGAAGGACGTGACGTTCGCTGGCGGTAAACTGTTCAACCACTTGACTGTCGATGTTGAGTTGGACGAATGAGCCGTCTGTGAGCGTCACTGTGCGTGGCGCACTGTGCGCGCTAAAAATCATGGCTGGAGCAGCGGGCGCATGACGCGACCAAACAAATACGCCAATCGTCAGAGCGGCGGCGGCGGCCAAGGTGCTTGCGATGATCGTCTGGCGCCAAAACGAATGGTGCCGGCGAGCGGTAGCCAAGACGGGAATGGCGACGCTTTCAGGCAAACCATCGAGGCTCGACCACGCAGCTGACGAAAGCTTCATGGCAGCGGCGTGGCGCGGATCGGCCGCGAGCCAGAGCTCGTATTCAATGGATTCCGCCGCAGAAAGTCCGCGATCGCGACGCACCGTCCAGCCCGCGGCAGTGGCAGAGAGCATCTCAACAGGAGAATCGGATGAATCAGGATTCATAGCTTAGGGCAGACCGCGTCGGGCAAAAAATTCCATGCAGCGATGCAGCGCCTTGGTCAGCTGTGACTCCACCGTATGCTGGGAGATGCCCAGCTTTTGGGCGATTTCGCGATGGGAGAGGTTTTCAAATTTACGCAAAACAAGTATCTCACGGCAGCGCGGCGGTAGTTCCGCAATCGCAGCCGCCAGAAGGTCGGTCTGCTGATGGCGATCTGCAATCTCGGCGGCATTAGGAGCACTGTCGATGACGCGCGCCTCGTCGATTTCCGTTACGGAAATCGTATTAGCCGTAGTCCGACGACGAAACAAATCGCGCGCGGCATTGCGGGCAGTAGCGAAAAGCAGCCCACGAGGTGAAACAATGTTGCCGCGATCGCGCGCGCGGAGCAAACGCACATAGGTTTCTTGCACAATATCATCGATCTCCGAGGGGTTGACTAGGCCACGAAGATAAGCCCTCAGAGCTTGCTCATGGGGAGCGAGTTCAGTGGTAAACCATTTAGAATTATCGGATTCCAGCAAGGCCCACTAACTCGCGGTCTTACTAATAAAGGGCAAGCGAGTTTTACATACAATAAAGTATACTCGCTGCATAGACACCGCATCATCAGCATGATAGTGCGGTCAATTTGCCCATCGCTGACATGACCCCGAGGCATTTTCTGCCCTAGTATTGGCGCAGGCACTTGGCTGATAAATTTTTGAACGTTCTCGCGCCGGCCGCATCTTACGCAGTGTAGTTCAAGGGTTATTTGTTGTTAGGTTAGGGTTAAAGGCCGCTCAGGGGTGAGCGGCCTTTGTGTTTTCAAGCCTAGTTTCGCTCAACCCCTTGATTTACGGCGCTCCCCCGCCACACTCGTGCCCCAACTGCTACCCGCTTTGGCGAGCCATGTGCCTTCGTTATACTCTCAAAAAAATTAACCGCGTAGCCTTGCCGGCTGGCCTCAACGATACCTTGCCCGCGGCGGATGCGGATTGGCCGCCGCACTACAACGCGGCTCTCACCAGCCTCATGCCCGTCGTCATCCACCAGGGCGCCTCCCAATTGGCGCGACTGAGCTTCGGCCTAACCCTACCCGCCCGCACCCCAGCTCAGCGCCCCCTGATACTGGGCAATGCCCGCGCTGAAACCTTATTAAGCAAAAGCAGCTTTCGTGAAGCGACGCTCTATCGCCGCTGCCTCGTCCTCGCCGATGGTTTTTATGAATGGGAAAAACAAGGCACCGCGCGCCTGCCGCATTATTTCAGCTTAAAAACCGGCCAAGGTTTTTTCTTTGCCGGATTATGGTCACCCGCCAGCGAGCAGGGCCCCGCGGCATTTTGCCTCGTCACGACTACCCCCAACTCTCTCCTGCAACCGATTCATGACCGCATGCCCGTGATGTTAGGCCCCAATAGCGGCCCCGCTTGGTTGGGCGATACCCCGCTCGACCCAACTCAGCTTACCCGACTCTGCCGTCCGCTCCCCAGCGAAATGATGCAGAGCCATCGCGTCGACCCGAAGATGAACAATTCCCGCTACCAAGCTCCCGATTGCGTCACCCCGCTCTGAGCTTAACGGATCCATGCCTTGGCCGATTCTGCACCTTCTGGGCTTTTTGTGGCGGCTCGTAGGCTTGGGGTGAGAGGTGAGAGGTCAGAGGTCAGAGGTTATGGGTTATGGAGCCGATCTCCGGTTTTCGGCTGCCGTTTTCCAATTTTCCACTTTCTCAATTTCTTCTTTTCCGCCGCCTGCCTTGGACGATTCTGCACCTTTTGTGCTTTTTGTAGCAACCGGGGATCGCTTCGCTCCGTGTTTAACGAGATAGTGCTTTGCGCTGGACGCCTCCCCTCCCTGCCCTCAAAACCTCGGGCTCGTGGCCACTCTCCTGAAGCACGACGCGCAATCCATTGACCAAGCCATCGGTCGAATCGCTACCGCCATTGCCCAACGACACCAGCAGACCAAGAATTTACTGCTCCTGGGTATCGCTAACGGCGGCCTCAATCTCGCTCAGCGCTTAGCCGCTCGGTTAAAGAAAGCTGGCCTGAGGCTCGAACTCGGCACGATTGATATCTCGTTTCATCGCGATGACATCGGCCGCCACCCCATTCCGAAAGAATTCTCCCCGACCGTTATTCCTCACGATGTTAACGGCGCCACCGTCATTCTCGTAGACGACGTTCTTTACTCGGGCCGGACCATCAAGGCAGCTCTCGCCGAGTTGTTTGATCATGGCCGTCCAGCGTTAGTGGAACTGGCGGTGCTCGTGGATCGCGGTGGCCGCCGGCTGCCCATCGCCGCCAGTTACTGCGGCCTCACAATCACCGCCACCGACACGGAAAAAGTGAAAGTCCACCTCGCTGCCCTGCAGCCGAGCCATGACTCCATTACCATTCTGGCTGCTCCAGCCCCTTTAAAAGTTAAACCTGTGAAAAAAAAATCAAATCCCTCCGCCCGTGCCTTGGCATCGTAAACATCTCCTGACGATCGAAGAGCTCAGCCGCGCTGAGATCGAACAATTGCTAATCACGGCCGGCGCCTTCCGCCGCATCCTCGACCGCAAGGTCAAGAAAGTCCCCGCACTGCGCGGCAAGACGATCGTTAATCTTTTTCTCGAACCCAGCACCCGCACCCGCATGTCTTTCGAGATGGCGGCTAAACTTCTGAGCGCCGACGTGATCTCCTTCGACGCCGCCGCCTCCAGCACGACCAAGGGCGAAACGCTCCGTGATACCGCGCAAAATATTCAGGCCCTCAACGCTGATATGATCGTCCTGCGCCACTCGGCGAGTGGTTCCCCACTCTACCTGAGCCGGGTGTTAGATATCCCCGTCATCAATGCCGGTGACGGTGCCCACGAACACCCAACGCAAGCCTTGCTTGATGTGTTCACGATGCGCGAGAAACTGGGAAATCTGAAAGGCCGCAAGGTCGTCATCCTCGGCGACATTCTTTTTAGCCGAGTAGCCCGCTCCAATATTCACGCCCTCACCAAACTCGGGGCTGATGTGACAATTGTCGGACCCTCGACCCTCGTCCCCCACTGGTTCGAATCCATGGGCGTCAAAGTCTCGCATCATCTCCGGACCGCCCTCGCGGATGCCGATGTGGTCATGCTGCTCCGGATTCAACACGAACGCCAAGGCGTCAGCCACTTCCCCTCCATTGGCGAATATACCAGTATGTTTGGCCTCAATTATACCCGGGCCAGCTGGGTCAAACCGGATGCCATCATCATGCACCCAGGGCCGATCAACCGCGGCGTTGAAATCGACAGTGATATCGCTGACTCGCCCCGCAGCGTGATCCTCCAACAAGTCACCAACGGCATCGCCGTCCGCATGGCTGCTCTCTACCTCTGCGCCGGCGGCCAACCTGAAGCCGTGCTAGCCCCGGTCGAGTGATCTCCAATTCAATGGGCCACAAAAAACACGAAAAACACAAAAAGTAGACCCATGAGAAAAAATCCGATTAATCAACTCTGTGATATAGTCCGAGAAACCAGCTTCGCTATTCACTATTATCATCGAAACGGGCATATGGAAAAAATTTACGAAAACGCCCTCGTTCATCGACTGCGCAAGCAGGGTCTGGACGTTAAGCAACAGTATCCGCTGACAGTACATGATGAGGACGGCACCGTGCTCGGCGAATTCTTTGCGGACCTATTCATTGACGGCCAACTGATCGTAGAACTTAAGGCGGCACGATCAGTCGCCGAGGAACACATCGCTCAGCTGCTCGGTTATTTGCGTTCCGGTCGAATCGAAACCGGCCTGCTTATCAATTTCGGTTCCTCGCGTCTTCACGTTAAAAAATACCTCATGTCTGATCCTACGGCCTGAATTTTTTGTGTTTCTGGTGTTTTTTGTGGCCAATTCCGATTCCTCTTCTTCCCCCTCTTCTTTTCCTCAATACCATTTTTGTGGCTAACTTTTAAACATGCCTGCCTTGCTCATCATTAAAAACGGCCGCGTCATCGACCCTGCTGCCAAGCGGGATAAAGTCAGTGATGTCTTCATTGCCGATGGTAAATTCGTCAAAACACTAACCCCGGCCCAGAAAAAAACTGCGCAGGTCATCGATGCCCGCGGGCTCGTGGTTTGTCCTGGTCTCGTGGATATTCATGTGCATTTCCGCGAACCCGGTCAGACGCACAAAGAGACCATCCTGACGGGCTCCCAAGCCGCTGCCGCCGGCGGATTCACCTCGGTGGTGTGCATGCCTAATACGTCGCCCGTCGCCGATAATACCGGGACCATTCAACTGATCAACGCCGCTGCCGCCAACGCCCCGGTGCACGTTTACGCCACTGGCTGCATTACGGTGGGGATGAAGGGGCAACAACTTGCACCCCATGGCTCATTAAAAAAAGCCGGGGTCGTCGCCCTCACCGATGACGGCTTGTGCGTTCAGTCTAACGAACTCATGCACCGCGCGGTCGAATACGCTAAAATGTTCGACCTGACTATTCTCGACCACTGCCAAGATGAGTCGATGACCGACAAGGCCGTCATGAATGAAGGTGTGATGTCGACCCGTTTAGGCCTCAAGGGCTGGCCGCACGCCGCTGAAGATATCATCGTGGCGCGTAATATCATCCTCTCGCGCTACACCGGTGCCCATATTCACATGCAACACATCAGTTCAGCGCACTCCGTCGAACTCATGCGCCGGGCCAAGCAAGACAAGGTCAACGTCACCGCTGAAGCCACCCCCCATCACATTGCCCTGACCGAGGATGCGCTCGGCACTTACGACACCAACCTTAAGATGAACCCGCCGTTGCGCACGGAAGCAGATCGCCAAGCGATTATCGCCGGCCTGAAAGACGGGACGCTCGACTGCATCGGTACCGACCACGCGCCCCACTCCCCCGAGGAAAAAGACCGCGAATTTGATTATGCCCCAAATGGGATTATCGGGCTGGAGACAGCTTTGCCCATCTGCCTCGATGTCCTCGTGCGGAAAAGTAAATTTAAGCTGACTCAAGTCATCGACCTCATGACGCGCAAAGCCGCGAATATCCTGAAACTCCCGGCCGGCACGCTCGCGGCTGGCGCAGTCGCGGATGTTTGCATCTTCAATCCCAATGAGACGTGGCTCTACAATACCTACGGTGCTTTTAGCAAATCGATCAATTCGCCGTGGAATCAGCAACAGCTGACCGGTCGCGTGAAGACCACCATCGTAGCCGGCAAGATCGTCTACGCTAACGGCAAGATGGTTTAAGCCTGCTGGGCTAGCGCTATTTTCATTGGCTGAGAATAAAGGCTAGTCGCCATCGCGTGAGCGGGCGGCTGGTCATCGGGTGTTTCTGATTGGTTTTTTGCTGCGAGACCGCCAAAGATAAAGCCACGCCATGCCGACCGAACCCCTCCAGCAAATCTTAGTGCTCTTCGAGCTATCCTTGCTGCTGGCCGGTCTTTATTTTTTTCAACGCCTCGTAACCCAGCCCGCCCAGCGCGCGCGCTGGCTCTTGCCCCGACCCCTACCCCCGTGGCCCCTGACCCTGGCAGAATTTGGCCTATTTATTTTCTTTATCCTCGGCACGGGGGCGTTTTGTCAGCTGGCCGCGCAAGGTATATTTAAAACGATCATCGCAAAATCAGTCGACCGCGAAGGACTGCAACTTTGCGTGAACGGCTTCAGTTTTGACGGCGGCGGCCTGCTCGGTTGGGGCCTCTTCCGCTGGATCCAGGCAACCTGGGCCAGCCCTAGCACCCCGACCCCGGTAACGCCGACACCCACGCTTTCGTGGAGCCAATTGACCCTCACGGCGAGCACGGTATTATTAACCGCCCTGCCACTTATCGTCGCCGCTAATTGGCTTTGGACCTTACTGATTGAAGCCTTGGGTTTACCCGCCGCTCCGCAGGATCTCATCGCTATTTTCGCCCAAACTAAATCGCCCTACGTGATCGCAGGAATGCTGCTTGTCGCCTGCGTCTTCGCCCCACTCTACGAAGAATTACTTTTCCGCGCCGGACTCTATCGCTTCTGCCGGCAGCATCTCGGCCGTACCACCGCTCTCATTTTGAGTGGTGCTTTATTCGGGGCAGTTCACGCCAACTGGGCGAGCTTCCTCCCCCTCGCGCTGCTGGGCATAATCTTGGCGCTTATTTACGATGCGACCGGTGATATTCGCGCCCCGATTATTGCTCACGCTCTGTTCAACCTAAATACAGTCCTCATCATTCTCTCCGGTTTGCCGCAGTAATCATGACGCCGTTCACTGCCAATCCCAGTCAAGCGGTCAGTGCCTACGGCGAGCGGCGCTTAATTACAGAAATTCGTCGGTGGCTGGGCCCGGCTTCCCCGCCCGCCCCCTTTGGCATCGGCGATGATTGCGCCGTGCTGCCCCCGACGCGACGCCATCAACTCGTCACCACCGACCCCGTCATCTACGGCCAACATTTCGATCAGCACGTCGCCCCCCGCGCCGTCGGCGCCAAGCTGCTCAAACGCAATCTCAGTGATATCGCCGCGATGGGCGGACGGCCCAGCGCCGCCGTGGTCTCGCTCGCGCTCGCGCCCGAAACGAACCTAGCTTGGCTAAGATCTTTTTACCGCGGACTCGCCGCCTGCGCGTTAAAATATCAGGTAAAAATTGTCGGCGGCGATATCACGCAGGGCCCTACTGGTTTTTTTGGAGCATTCTTGACGCTGCATGGTGAGGCCACCGGCCAGCGAGTTGTGACCCGTGCGGGCGCGCAACGGGGCGACCGCATTTACGTCACCGGAAAACTCGGCGGCAGCTTATTGGGCCATCATTATAATTTCTCCCCGCGTTTAGCCGAAGGCGCTTGGCTGGCGAAGCGACCGGAGGTTTGCGCCATGATGGATGTTAGCGACGGCCTCGCTCAAGATCTCAACGCCCTCACCCCCGCCGATCTCGCCCCCGCCCTGTGTGCAACCGCGATTCCTATCAGTCCAGCCGCTCGTCAGCGCGCGAGCCGCACTAAAAAAAGCGGACTCTTTCACGCTCTCAGTGACGGCGAAGATTATGAGTTGCTCATCGTAGTGCGGGCCCGCGCTAACGCTGCGCAATTTGCGCGCGCGTGGCATCGGCGTTTCCCCCAGACAAAATTATCACTGGTTGGACACTTCGTTCGCCCTGCGGAATTTCCCCCGGCGGCGTTGCGTCTCGAAGATTATCGCGGCTATGAGCATCTGCGCTGATTGATCCTACGCGCCATGACGATTCTCCAAAAACTTAAAGTTGGTCTCACCACCGAGTCAGCGGAGCAAACTCGCGCCCTCGCGGCTGAATTAGCTAGCGCGCTCCCCCCAGATACAACGCTCGCGCTCCATGGCGATATGGGCGTCGGCAAAACAACTTTCGTGCAGGGCCTCGCGCAGGGCTTCGGCGTGAGCGAGCATGTGACGAGCCCTACTTTTGCGATTTATTCTATCTATCAAGGCAGCGAGCGCACGCTGGTGCATTTGGACGCTTACCGTTTGGAAAAAAAATCCGCACTGGATGAACTCCTGATGGAAGAATTTCTGCAGACACCTTGGTGCTTAGCCGTGGAATGGCCGGATAAAACCGGTGATTGGCTGCCAGCCCATGCCTGGCACTTGACGTTGTCGATTGTGGCCGGCGACCGGCATCATCTGGTGCTGCGCTAGTGAAGGCCTCGCGGGCATAAAAAAGCCCGCTCGTAAAGCGGGCTTTGCAAATGACTGTACCCCGAGCTTACGGCTTGGGCTCTTCAATCACTGGGGCCACCGGAGCTTCGATGGCAGCGACCGGCTCAGAAGCTGGCGCAGCAATTTCGGCGGCAGGAGCGGGCACGACCGCCGCGATCGCAGTCGCTGGAGCCGCCGCGGCACTCGGGGCCTCAGGGAAATCCACCGGGTCGTTCTCGTCTTCGCCGGCCTCGGCGCGCTTAGCGGCTTGGGGCGCCATGGGCGGTGGGGCAAATAGCTTACCGTCCGAGAACTCGGTGACGTAGCCTTCCATGACGAGCCAACGAAGATCATTGCTCATCTTGCGCAGCTTTTCTGACTGCTCAGGCGTCAAAGCAACTGCTGGCGCTACGGGCTCGGCGGCCGAAACCGCGGCCACCGGTGCTGCTACGGGAATCTCGATCGCAAGGAAACTCTTGGGCAGATCCTTCATGTGTACCATCGGATTTTTCTCAATAAAATCGATGAGCTTAGTAATGGTCTCGGAGAATACTTGGCCCGGAATCCGAAAGCGGCGTTTAACGGCGCAAACATAGGAGACGCCGCGGGACCCTTTCTTAAAGATTGTAAAACTCTCGCGGCGCAGACGACCGCGGAGCGCGTTAGCGGTGTCGAGCGGGAAACGCCGCTGGCGTTCGACGTGGCCCTCCAACGCGCGACGAATTTCACCCACAGGAAGTTTCTCAATCAACTTGCCCTGGAAACGCACATTCTCGACGGCGCGCACTAATTTGTCGCGAACGTTAGCGAGCAGATGCAAGCGAGCTTCCTCGATGGTGTCGAAACTGATTGGAGGAGGAGCATCCGGCGCGGGAGTCTCCGCCACGGGGGCCACCGTCTCGGGTGCGGCGGCCTCTGTAGCGTTAGCCTCAGGGGGAGTTGTCACTTCACTCGCGACTACAACAGGCGCTTTTGCCGCCGGCGTTTTCCACGTATAGCGCGTGGCTTTTTTCATTTTCTCCATCCAAGCGGCGAGCACCTCAGGTTCGCGCGCTGAAATAATGCTTTCCCGAAAGCGCTCAAACGGCATGCGGCTGAGTTTAGCCTCATGGTGCTGCTGTAAAACTTGCTGATACCGATGATGATTCGGTGGCCCGAGCAATTCACCGGTAATTCCACATTTATTAATAATGGGGAAATTTCCTTTAGGGGCTTCGATCTCCACTTCCTGCAGATCGAAAAATGCGCCGAGATTATTACTCAAGACGTGTTGGATCGCCGCCTCTTCCGTATCGAAAGGCAAATGATCAGGCTGCGACATGTACATTGGGTTGAGCTTTTCCTGCGCCGGCTTGCTCGCCGACTCCGACGAACCTTCGGCGACCGCCGCTCCTTCTGGGGCGCGGCTCTGACGCATGGGCCGCTCCGCGCGAGCGCGCTGGAGAACGACGATGAAGCGATCATTTTTCTCTAAGACCGCTTTGGTGATCTCAAACAGCTGATAAGTACGGCAGGAGGCGCGAACCGCTTTCACCATGGCCGCAAAGCCGGTGTCCTCGGGATAGCAAGTCGCCACAAAATAGGGACTAATGTAAGGACCCCGATCGAATGACTGACCACCGCCCTCGCGGCGATCTTCACCATGGAAATCTTGCCGACGGTCACCCGCTTGAGGAGCTCCGCGGTCGAAGCGACGACGGTCGACACCTTGAGGCTGACCTTCCCGACTCGGAGCGCCAGGGGCAAAACCAGCCCCACCAGGAGTGGGGCCACTCGGTTTTTGAAACGAGCGGCGGTCACGAGGCGGCGCCCCATGCCCACCTGCGTCATCGCGGCGACCGGGGCGATCGAAATCGCGTTCACGGCGTCCAGCGGGGGACACGGGCTTAACTTCAGACCACTGGGTGCCGAAGCTGAAAGATTGCAACTGACTTAGGTCGAGTTTGTTTAAACCAGAGTCGTTGGATTCGTTGGCAGGCTTGATATCGTCCATGAAGGGCGGAAAACGGGCGTAGTTAACCCGTGTAATTGCGGAGGTGTGCTTGGTGATCCGCAGCATCAGGTCGGACGTGCGGGAAGTGCTTAGTTTGCCCATAGAAGAAACCTCGAAGCAAGCGCATTTCGGGGCTTTACAAGCCGGAATGGATTTACCTATCTCACCCTTCCAAAGTTGGAACGCTCGGGTGGTGGAATTGGTAGACACACACGTTTGAGGTGCGTGTGCCGTAAGGCGTGCAGGTTCGAGTCCTGTCCCGAGCACCACTTTTCCTCAATGAGGAAATCGGCTTCTGTAAACGTCTTCCAGTTGAAGCCATGACGCTCAGTGCGTGCTCCGATTCTTTACGGCGAAGATCACACCGGCCAGTCGCTGGGCTAGATATGACGAAGATCCGCCCCAACACATTTGACCGGTGGATTAAATTGCGTGATGTATTTAACGCCTTAAAGCCATGAACCCTCACTCGATCAAACAAGCCCTGCTGGAATCTTATGCGCGGGATGGGGGCATCAACCATCTCGATGGAGTCAACTTGCCATCCCAAGACAGCGTAGCGGAACTGGCCCGTGATTTCATGCATCTGCTGTTTCCCGGTTATTTCGAACAAAGCAGCTTAGCCCAAAAAGATGTCCCGGCCTGGTTGGATCGTCTCTTGGCCAAGATCGACCAGCGCCTAACCACGGAATTGGAAAAAAGCCTGCGCTTCTCGCGTGATGCTGACCCCACGAGCAACGCCCGGCGGATCGCCACCGATCTCCTCACCCAATTACCCGCAATCCGCCGTATCGTGCAAACGGACGTCACCGCGGCCTACGAAGGCGACCCCGCGGCTCGCAGCATAGAAGAAATCATTGTCGCTTACCCGTGCGTCCTCGCCATCTCCCTCCAGCGCATCGCGCATGTACTCTATCAACTGCAAGTCCCGCTGCTGCCCCGCATGCTCACCGAATACGGGCACGAGCGCACGGGAGTCGATATTCATCCGGGCGCCCAAATCGATACGCATTTCTTTATCGACCACTGTGCGGGGGTCGTCATCGGCGAGACCGCGACCATCGGCCACCACGTAAAACTTTATCAAGGAGTAACCCTGGGCGCCAAATCATTCGAGGTTGATGGTACCGGTCTCCCCATCAAAGGCGGCAAGCGCCATCCCGATATTGAAGATCACGTGACCATTTATGCGCATGCCACGATCCTCGGCGGCGACACGCGCATCGGGGCGCATACGGTGATTGGCGGCAATGTTTGGTTACTCGAATCTGTCCCGGCGCACCGCATCGCTTATTATAAAGGCGAAGATCTCGTGATTCGTCCCCGCCAGAAAAAAGATACACCCGGCGTGGATGCCAGCGATTGGATGATTTAATGGCGGGGTATGCCGGTTTTAAGAACCAGAAATTGATCGCGCGCGGCGGCGCGGAACCGCCGGGCCGACGAAGAACAGCCTACTTTCGCTGCCGTTCCGCTAAGGCGCGGGCCACTTCCGCGGCGAAAAACGGCCCGCGGTAAATCAAACCAGTATAAAGCTGCACCAATGACGCCCCTGCATCCATTTTCTCGCCGGCCGAGATTTCGTCCATGATGCCACCCACCCCGATGATGGGCAGACGTCCCTGCGTGGTCCGCGCGATATAATTAATAATCTCGGTGGAGCGGGACCGTACCGGCCGCCCGCTCAGCCCGCCCGCTTGGTTAACCGTGGCGAATGCGCCGAGTCGCGCCAGCGTGGTGTTGGTGGCAATGATACCATCCAGCTTCAGCTCAGCGATTACGCCCAGCGCGGCATCGATTTGCGAAAAAGTGAGATCCGGCGCGATCTTCAGCAACAAGGGGCGGCGCGCTTTACCCGCCGCAACGCGCCCTTGATTCTCGGCCACCAGCGCCGCGAGCAACGGTTTCAGCCAAGCCGCATCCTGCAATTCGCGCAGCCCCGGTGTATTCGGACTACTTACATTAACGACGAGATAATCGGCGTGATCGGCCAGTAAGCGAAAGCTACCGAGATAATCTTCGGTCGCTTGATCGAGCGTGGCTACTTTACTTTTACCTAAATTAATCCCGAGCGGAATTGGTCGTTGGCCGGGCCCTGGCAATCGAGCCAGTCGTGCCGCCAAGGCGGCCGCTCCCGCATTATTGAAACCCATCCGATTGATCACGGCGCCCTCGGCGGGGTAGCGAAAAGCCCGAGGCTGCGGATTGCCCGGCTGCGCGTGCAAGGTGACCGTCCCGATTTCCACATGCCCAAAGCCTAAAGCCGCCGCCGCGGGCCAAGCCCAGCCATTCTTGTCAAAACCGGCGGCCAGGCCAACGGCGTTAGGAAATTGCAGCCCACAAAAATTAATCGGCCGATAGGCCGCCGCGGGCAGTTGCTGAAGCCGCTCGAAGGCAGCACAAAGCGGACGCACCTGCCCCAGTAGGGCGAGCGCATGCACGCTCAGCTCGTGCGCCTGCTCTGCGTCGAGGCGGAAGAGCGCTGGTTTGATTGCGTTTTGATAAAGCCAACCCATGCGCGGAAACGCTGGCATTAATGCGCTAAGTTACAAGCGCGCGCCGGCGACCCGGGGGCAAAATCTTTGATCTTGTTATTTCAGCCCCCCGGCCCACCCTGCCGCCAAAAATTTCTTTACGAGCGCGGCGGTAAAAGAATTTATGCGATTATGCGTTTCAAGATTTGACAAGGACGGAACCGAACCGTTTTCGTGCAGCGAATTCTAACTATATGGCGAAAGGAACTCCTCTTCTTGAATGGTGCATTGTCCGGCTCGGCGAAGACCACAATTGGTGGGTCGGGGAAACGAGCGATCCCGTCCACTGGGACGTAGACGGCCTCAGCATTATCGATCCGCGGCAAGTGGATCATATCATCGAGCTGGTTGAACCGCTCCGCGAATACGGCTTCGACGCTAATCTTTTCGAACGCGCCTTCATTCCCTTTCGCATTAACAAAGATCTCGGCAAAGGCCGCGTCCGGCTCGCTCGGACCAAACAACCTTTACTCGAGTCCGAAGAAAAACTTTTTGCTCTGCCCGATGTGATCGATGAAGAAAACGGGCCCTACGCTGATTTTCTCGACCACATCACCCGCCTCCGCGTTAAGCTGCTCAACGATCTCCTCGATTTCGAAGAGAAGCTCACCATCGACGAGGTGGAAGACCAACTCCGCGAAGCGCAAAATAACGATTTCATCGAGGGCAAAGCCGTTCATCTGTTTCAGGAAATTACGGCTATCCTGGACTTCATGCCAGCGGGTCACGGCGACGATGAGGACGAAACTCAAAAACGCTCCGCGGAAGATGAGGATGATGATCTGCCGGAGGTGGAAGAAGGCGAAGAAGCTAAGCTCAAGGGCGACGCCTCGCTGAAATGGGATGACGATGAGGAAGAAGGCGAGGCCAAGCCGGAAAAAGAAGATAAAGATTCTGAGGACGATGACGGCGACGATGCCGAGGAAAAACCTAGCCGCGGTAAACGTAGCCGGAGTTAATCTAGTCGAGTGAGCCCCACCGAGGAAATCTCACTCTGATCATCTTAAGGGCAGCCCAACTAAAAGGTTTGTTGCCACACCGAGGGAGATCAATCAGTTACGCCTTACGCATGCCGTCGCTTTGCTGGAAACGCCTTCCGTTATTTCTCCTCACCTTGGCGGTGAGCGGCTGCGCAACCGCCGGGCCCAGCCCAGAAACCAGCGCGCGGCTCGGCAATCCCAAGATAGCCGCGCCCATCCTTTCGGCCCAATTGCGGCCGGGCGACACCATGCTGGTCTCGCTGCTCGGCATTCCCGAGCCCAGCAACAGCAATGTCCAAATTGACGAACAAGGTCGCATCCGCCTGCAGTACATTGGGGCCATCACCGCAGCTGGACTCACCGCCTCTGAACTATCCCAGGGCATTCGCGACGCCTACATTAACAAAAAGTTCTATCAAGCCCTCGACGTGTCCGTAAACGTTACCGAACGCTATATTTACATCGGCGGAGAAGTGCAGCGACCGGGCCGGATTATCTGGTCACCTGACCTCACGCTCGCGAAAGCGGTGCAATCAGCCGGCGGATTCACGCTCTACGCGAAAGAAGCGCGCGTGACCCTCACGCGCGATCGCAAAGCTGCTGATTTTGATGTGCAACTGGCCCAACGCCAACCCGAGCAAGACCCCCTGCTCTTTCCCGGAGATTCGATTCAAGTGCCCCGCTCAGCCTTCTGATTTAAACCTGTTCGCCTAAATCTTCGGCTGAAAATTAACCCACTACCCCATGAGTTTGTTCCAAACTAAATCGATCGAGTCCCTCCAAAAAGAAGCCGCCGCGGATGTCGGCCTTCGCCGCAGCCTCTCGCTCACGAATCTCGTTAGCCTCGGCATCGCGATTTACTTCGGTTACAGTCGCCACCACAGCAAACTGAACAAGTCGGGCCAATAACGTGAGCCTACTGCGGACTAAAAGCCTTGCGGCCCTGCAAGCCGAAGCCTCGGCTGATCACGGCTATAAACGCACCTTAGGGCCACTCAGCCTAATTAGCTTGGGCATCGGCTCCGTGGTGGGCGCCGGTATTTTTGTGCAAACGGGTCAGGCGGCCGCTCTCTACGGCGGCCCGGCTATCGCCATTTCTTTCGTCATCTCCGGCCTCGCCTGCCTCTTGGCCGGACTTTGCTACGCTGAACTGGCCGCAATGATCCCCGTCTCGGGGAGCGCGTACACCTATGCTTATGGCAGCTTAGGCGAAATTTTTGCCTGGATCGTCGGCTGGTGTCTTATTCTAGAATATCTTTTTTCGGGAGCGGCCGTAGCCGTCAGTTGGTCCGGCGCCACGCGCGATATCCTGGCGGAATTTAATCTGGCGCTGCCGTCGAGCATCTCCAGTGCCCCGCTGGACGTGGTCAACGGCAAGCTCGTAACCACGGGGGCGTTAGTTAATTTTCCCGCCGTTTTTATCTCACTCGTCCTAACCTACGTCCTTTATATCGGGATCAAAGCTTCGGCCAATTTCAATAATCTGATGGTGCTGATCAAGGTGGGAGTACTGCTCGCGCTTATCGGCTATGGGATTTGGTATTTCAGCGGCCACCGCGAGCTGGTCCGCGCCAACTGGACTCCCTTTATTCCAACAAATTCCGGCGTCTTCGGCGAGCATGGCTGGAGCGGCATCTTCCGCGGAGCCGGGGCAATCTTCTTTGCTTACGTGGGCTTTGACTGCGTTTCCGCCGCCGCCCAGGAGACAAAAAATCCGCAACGCGATCTCCCGATTGGCTTACTCGGAACCCTGCTCATCGTTTCCTTTCTCTTCATCGCGGTATCGTTGGTGCTCACCGGACTCGTACACTACTCCAAGCTGAACGTCGACGCCCCCTTCATCTACGCCCTGCAGCAGGTCCAAGCGCCCGCTCTGTTTCGCTACTTAATCGAAGCAGCCACGCTCGCGGGCCTTACGTCCGTCATTCTGGTCTCCCTCCTCGGCCAACCCCGCATTTTCTTTGCGATGGCCAAGGATGGACTCCTCCCCGCGACCTTTGCGAAGATCCATCCAAAACACGGTACCCCGCACGTAACCACGTGGATCACCGGTATCGCGTGCGCGATTATTTCAGGTTTATTTCCCCTGAACCTTCTGGGCGAACTGATCTCGATCGGAACGTTACTGGCCTTCGCCCTCGTCTGCGCCGGCGTGCTGGTCCTCCGCCGCACCGAACCCCAGGCCCCGCGCTCCTTTCGGACACCCTGGGTCCCCTTTGTGCCTATTTTAGGCATCGTGATCTGCATCGCCCAAATGTTCGCCCTACCCACCATCACTTGGCTCAACCTATCAATTTGGCTGGCCCTTGGTTTCATGGTGTACTTCGGCTACAGTCGCCAGCACAGCAAGCTACGCTAAGGGCGGCGCAGATCCCTCGCTGTACGGCGCGGGGATTCACTTGGCTGCCGACGCGAAGCGACTAACAAAAAGCGTCCTAGCGCGGCGTCACTTCGCCAAGGCCTTCGCGACATTCTTCGCAAAATAGGTTAAAATCATGTCCGCCCCCGCCCGCTTGATCGCCAACAACGATTCATCACGACAACGCACGAGATCGAGCCAGCCGAGCCGTGCGGCGGCATGAATTTGCGCGTATTCGCCCGATACTTGATACGCCGCGATCGGTTTTTTTGAAGCATTACGCACCTCCCGGATAATATCGAGGTAGGGGCCCGCCGGTTTAATCATGACGATATCCGCCCCTTCGCTTTCATCGAGCGCCACTTCACTGAGAGCCTCGCGACGATTCGCCGGATTCATCTGATAGGTCGCCTTACTCAGTAAACGCGTACCCGCGGCCTGGGCGCTGCCGACCGCATCGCGAAAGGGCCCGTAATAAGCTGAATTATATTTAGCGGAATAAGCCAAAATGCCCGTGCTCGTATAGCCGGCCGCATCGAGCGCTTGGCGGATCGCGCCGACCCGCCCGTCCATCATGTCAGAGGGCGCTACGAAATCCACCCCCGCCGCGGCCTGCAGGACCGCCATACGGCAAAGAATATCTACGGTCCGATCGTTATCCACATCATCCTGCGCGGCGGTGAGTACGCCATCATGCCCATGATTCGTATACGGATCGAGCGCCACGTCGGTGATCACGGTTAAGGTCGGTAGCGCTTTCTTCACCGCACGCACAGCGCGAAGAATAAGCGTATTTTTATTCAACGCTTGGGTGCCCGTCGCATCT
>NEUY01000027.1 GCA_002304425.1 Opitutia bacterium Tous-C10FEB | reverse complement strand
GGTATCTATAACGTTACCGATGTAGAGTATTCGGAAGGATCCTATGTCCGCTCTCCTGCGCGCAACGGGCTCTTGACGAATACCGTCACGTTCTAATCGGTTAAACTAACGTTTACCGTCACTATTCAGGGCGGCGCCTCTCTAGGCGCCGCCCTTTTTCTGCCCAACCCGCCCGCTTCAACCCTCAACCGTCCGCCGCTTTTCAGCGGAACCACCTGGCCCCAGTGCTCGCCGCCCGCGCGGCATCATTCAGACCCAAAGCCCGCCGCTTGGCCTGCAATCAGCGCCCCAATTTCTTTATACGCTCCGTCGATAACCTGACTCACTCTAACATGCGCTTCTCCTTCGCCTTTTTTCTGCTCCTCCCACTCGCCGCGTTAGCTGATTCCCCTTTCACCGGACGCTGGCGCCTCGATAACGCGCGCAGCACGGCCCTCGACGGCTGGAGCACCTGGGATCTTGTCATCACCGTCGCCGGACCTCGCGTCAGCCTGCACCACGACATGCAATGGCATTCCACCAAATTCTCCGCGACCAATACCGTCGATACCACGCAGTCAGTTGCTTTGCCGAATTTCTTTCGCGTCGAACAACGCCACATGGCCCTCTATCCAGCCCAAGGCGGCGTCACCCCTGTCCGCGCCAGTTGGATCGACGCTGGCCGCACGCTCCGCCTCGAGGCCGAAACTCCGCTCGAAATTTCCCAAGGGCAAGCCACCATGCGAATTTACTCCGAGTATCGTTTGCTCGAAGGCGACACGACCCTAGTCCTGATCGAGCTGCACCACTCCCGACCACAACCGCTGGTCTATCGCTTCAGCAAAGTCCCCGAGCAGAAATGAAGATTGCCCGTGCAACACGCGAACTGACGCGAAAAACAATTCCTTCAACTCCACTCAATCAGCCAAGCTCAGATAATTCTAACCACGGATTTCACGGATGAATACGGATAATCAAGCAAAGACAAATCCCCAGGCTTTCACCCCACAGGTGAATGAATTTGATCAAGATTTTCTCTATGAATTAGCTCTGCAGCCGTGGAGTTCCGTAGAATCCGTGGTTAATTCCGAAAGGATAATTACGGTTCAGGCCGGCCCCGCTCCTCTTGCGCGCCGGCTCGTATCTTTCGCCGGCCTCACCTCCGCTCTTCCTCCCATGCATCGATTCTTTCTGCTCCTGACTATCTGCTTCGCCAGCTTTGCGACACCTTGCCGCGCGGAAGCGCCGGCGAAAACGGGCTTCGTCATGCGCTGGGACGGCGACTGGAAGGTCGCCGGCGCCCTCCCCGAGAAAGTTCTCCTGCTCAGCTTGCAGGGCCTCACCAACCGCGCGACCCCGCAGCTCTACATTGTTCACCCGCGCGATTTTCAGTGGGAGATCACCGAACCCCTCTTCGAATTCTACCAGCGCAAGCATGGCGTAAAATTCACGGAAGTGAAAACTGCGGAGGAGGCACTCAGCCGCTTCGCCCACTACGCCAAGGGCTATGTCATCTGGGACCCAGCCGTCCCCGCGTCGATGAATGTCGCGCTGACCATTGCGGGATTAGAGAACGCGCTGGTCGTAACGACCGCGCAGCTAGCGCAGATGGAAAAACACCGCCTGCCGCCCATCGATGACCTCCGTGGTCGCTACACCGGGCAGACGGATGCCCAGATCTACACTGACGCCGTCACCCGCTACTGGGCGCGCTGCTCCCGCGATAGTATCATGCTGATGGGCGGTCATGCCGGCGCGGTGCGCCAGCCCGCCATGGCCGACTGGGGCGTTCAGCAGAAAATGTTCTTTCACGATCTCTCGGCTAATCCCGCGCGGCATCCGGAGGAACTAGCCCTAGCGCAAAAACTACTGAGCGAATTGCGCCCAGGCGCGATTATCTTTGGCTGGCATTCCTACGGCAAAGATACCGAGGAGCAATGGACCACCCTGCTTTCCGGGTACGGTCATAAGATGGAGGGCCTGCACAATCTGCCCAACCTGAGCTTCAATTCCCAGTTCGGCTTCACGCCCGGTTTCAAGTTCACCAACCACCACCATGTCGCCCGCGACGCACAGCTGACGGCCGGGGCAAAAGTCTACCTGTCCTTCGTGCAGTCCGACAGCATTGGCATCGGCGTCTGGACCAAGCCCGGCCGCGGGAAATTGCCCTTCGCGTGGCAGGTCACGATGAACTGGACCAAGTTCTCCCCGGCCGCTCTCGAATATTTCCACGAGAGCGCCACGCCCAACGACTACTTTATCGGCGGTCTGAGTGGCCCCGGTTATATGTATCCCAACCATATTCCAGCGGAGCGCTTTCCTCAACTGATGCAGGAGGCGAACGAGCTGATGACCGAGCTTGATGAACATATCATGGAGATCATGGATAATTCCGCGGCCGACGGGAACGTGGGCAATGCCGATCTGACGAAGGAAACCGTCGATCGTTATTACGCAGCTTTCCCCAATGTAATTGGGTTTATCAATGGCTACGGTCCCGCCCGCACCCGCGACCTGCGTGATACCCGGCCGATGATTTCCTACGACTACTACATCGACCCGCGCCGCCCACGGGCCGAGGTGGCCGCCGATCTGAACGAGCTCATCGCACTCAACACGACGCGACCCTATTTCCTGCTCGTCCACGTGCGCGAATCAAACGACGTCAATAGCCTCATCACCATTACCAAACAACTCGATGGTCCGACGGAAGTGGTGCCGGTCGATGTCTTCCTCAAACTCGCCGCGAGTAAGAAAACTTACACCACCCGTTACCAAGATCCCGCCGATCCAAAACATTTTAAGGGTTATAAATGAGCCCGCGATTGATTCATCGCCAAAATCGGGAGCGCCCGCGTCCCTCCGGCGCTACCCCTCACCTCTAGCCTTTCGCCTTAGCCTTAGCCTTTGCCTTAGCCTTTCGCCTCTAGCCTTTCGCCTCTAGCCTTAGCCTCTAGCCTTCCACCTTCCGCCCCTCACCCCGACTCCCCCATGAATACCTCATCTCGTCGCACGTTCCTAAAAAGCTCCGCCGCTCTCGCGGCGAGCCTGCCTTTCGCCCATCTTAGCCTGCGCGCGGCTGCGCCTAACGCCGCCCCGAATGCTCAAGGCGGTCTCCTCTTTGATGCGGCTGACCTGCCGCGCATTCGTGCCAATACTCAGCACCCCCGTTTCGCGAAGCTGTGGCGCGAGATGACCGAAGCTGATCTGGCCGCTGACACCCAATTTTTGCTGCATGCGGTCCGCTACAATAACCACGTGGCAGACATGATGCGCGTGCGCCAAATCGTTGAGCGCTCCTCTTTTGTTTACGCCGTCAATCACGATGCGGCCCATCTCGCGGTGACCAAACTCGCGATTCGCCAGCTGCTCAATTATCCTAAGTGGGATTATTTCTTAGAAGGTGGAAAAAAAGTGATTGGGCTCCAACGCGCCTCCGAGGCCACCATCGCGCTCGCCTATGCGCTCGACTGTTTGGTCGACGTTTTAACTCCGGCGGAAGTGGCCGAAATTGAAAATAATATCGCCACGAAAGGAGCGCCCGCCTGCTTCACGACGCTTTACGGGATGAAATATCCTGAGCGAGTTAAAGGCTGGGGCTTCGACCCCGAAGATGATTATCCCCAAGCTTTCCGCGTCAGCCTCGCACGCTGGCCGCTCATTCTCAATTCGACGAATCTCAAAGTAATCCCCACCGCCGCGCTCGGCATTGCGGGGGTGCTCCTTCATGGTCGTCACCCCCAGGCTGCGTCATGGCTCGAACTCGCCCGCTCGAGCGCCAAGGCTTTCTCCACCATGTATGGCTCTGATGGCGCCTACGATGAAGGCGCGAGCTACTGGGGTTACACCACGATGCATTTGGCAATGTTTGCCGAAACACTCTGGCGCCGACTGGGCATCGATGATCGCAACCTCATTAATTATCCGGGCACGGTGCGCTACGCCCTCGCTCTGACGATGCCGACGAAAGGCACCGGCTTTGACCCAACGCAGGCGCCGCGCAACCTCGCCGTACCCACGCTGAAGGTCGACCCCACTAACGATATTGTTAATTTTAGCGACTCCCTCACCGCGAGTGACGTCTCGATCGCCGCCTGGGTCGCCCGCACGCATCGCGACCCGCTGGCCCAACACATCGCGAAATATACGGCGGATATGAAAACCCCTTTCGGACTTATCTGGTTCGATGAAGCCACTCCGAGCGCTGCGCCCGAACGCGCGCAGCAAGACGCCCATCTTTCCAACGATATTGTCGTTTCCCGCACGGGCTGGGCCGCTGCCGATAGCGTCGTAGCGCTGCGCAGCGGCGGGCCCGCCAATCATGAACACGCCGATCGGAATAGTGTTATTTTTAAAGCCCACGGCGAACGTCTCTTCCACGATCCTTTCCGCGCTGGATACTCCTATACGACACCGCGCTGGAAGCTCCGCCTCACCGCCGCGCACACCGCCCTGCTGATTAATGGCCAAGGGCACCAATACCACGATGGCCACGAGGGCACCAACGCCTCCGCCGCGTGGGCGCGGGTCCAATCATTTAAGACGGGCCCCGGTTGGATGACCGTGACCAGCGAAGCCACCGAGGCCTATCAACTCGTCTCGCCAGAAGTGCAGCGTGTCGATCGCACCTTGGTTTACCTCAAACCGGATGTGCTCCTGATTCTCGATCGCGTCGCACTCACCGCCGCCCAGCCCGTCCAACTTCGCTTCCAAGTTTATAACGATGATAAGCAGGGGGCGGCGACGGCCACGGGCGCTACTTTTCACATCACGCGGCCTTTTGCCCATTTACAGGCGAGCGTCACGGGCAACACGCCCGTAAGCTGTGCCACGGGTCAGCATGATCTGCCCGCGAGTGAGGGCGTGCATCCTTTCGTCGAAGCAACTTCGCCGGCCGCAACTGAACACACCTTACTCACGGTCGCCGCCGCCCATTCGACGGGCGAACAGCCAAGCGGCCTCACCGTCACCCGCGAAGGGGCTAACTGGTGCGTCCGCGGGACTCATCGGGGGCTAAAAGTGGATGTCACGATCAACCCAACCGACGAACTCCCCGCCCTCACGATCGCAACGTGACCCGACGTGATGGGCGTCAGCCCTGAATCATCGGTTATCCTGAATCCGCAAAATCGGCTCCGCCTTTAATTTCATCCCATGCCAAATTTTAATCACGTTAACAATGCCGACTACGCGCTCATCGCCCTCTACTTTGGCATCGTGATTTTCGTGGGGTGGTATTCGTCCCGCAAAAATCGAAACACCGATGATTACTTCAAAGGAGGCGGAAAAATTCCTTGGTTTCTCGCGGGTGTCTCCAACTGGGTATCGGGTTTTTCTGCGTTCATGTTCGTGGCGGCGGCCGGCTTCACGTATCGCTACGGCCTGGGCGCGGCCGTGATTTTTACCTCGGCGACGTGGGCTTACCTCGTCGGCGCCTTTTACTTCGCTTCGCGCTGGCGGCGGGCGCGCATCAACTCACCACTCGAATTTCTCACCCGCCGTTTCTCGCCGTCGACGACTTATTTTTATTCGGTGACGGCAGTCGTGCCGCAAATTATCGGCATCGGCCAAGGTCTTTATATTCTCTGCATCTTTGTCGCCACCGCGCTGGGCTTTGCGGGCGGCACCCACATCGTCTTTGGGTTAACTTTGAGCGGTCTTGAGCTGACGATGATCACGGTTGGTCTCGTCATGATTGCTTACACCGTGATTGGAGGTCTGTGGGCCGCGGTGCTGAGCGACGCGGTGCAGGGAGTGATTATTCTCGTCACTTCGCTCATAATTTTCCCGATCACCTTCCTCCATCTGGGCCAAGGGGCGGGCTTAGGCGCCGGCTTTGCCCGCCTGTGGCACGAAGCCCCTGCCGGTTATTTTGGCCTGAGTGGACAAACGGGGCAGCCGCTCTTTCTGCTGTGTTGGGGCATTAATGTTCTCCTCGGCTATAATGTAGCGTGGTGGCAGGTGCAGCGCTACCAGAGCGTGCCCGACGAACGCAGTGCCCGCAAAATGGCTTTTCTCTGCGCGGGTCTCTCCTTCATTGGACCGTTGCTGTGGATTCTCCCCGCGATGGGGGCGCGCGTGCTCTTCCCCAACATGGCGACGCTGTGGCCGCAATTCGCCGCGCCCGAAGAGGCCTCCTATGTCAGTCTCGCCCTGCTGCTGCTCCCGCACGGCATGATCGGCTTTGTGGTCGCCGCCATCCTCTCGGCTACCCTCGGTCAGGCCAGTGATGGTTTCAATTGGCTCGCGGCCACCACCACCCGCGACATCTACGTGCCCCTCCGCCGGCGCCTAGGCTGGACGGCCCCCTCCGATCATCACCAAATGCGCGTGGCGCAAGTTACCATGTTGGTCATTGGCGGACTCGGCATCCTCGCCGCCTTATTTATCGCGAGGACCGGCGGCGCTTTTGATTTTGGGCTTAAATATTATTCGCTCACCGGACCTGGCTTCATGGTGCCGGTGCTACTGGGCATGATCTACCGTAAAACTCCGTGGTGGTCGGGGATGGCCTCGAGCATTGCCGCCTTTGTGGCCGCCTTTGGCCTGCTCGCCATCGGGGCATTTCCTGACCATGTCTTTGAACGTAATATTCTCAGCGCCACGATTGCCGCTACGCTGATGTTCATCTTTTCCGCTTTCTATTATCGAGCCGATGATCCGCGAAGCGCGGAATGCCGCCGCTTTGATCTCGATCTGCGCACGCCGGTGCCGATTGACGCTGAGGCTGCCGGCGGCGGTCTCCGCGATTATCAAATGCTGGCCTTGGTCAGTGTGCTGCTTGGGGCGGTGCTGATCGCTTGCGTCGTGCTACCCTCATCGCCCCTGGCCCCGCCCAGCATCAATGTTATCGCGGGCGGCTTGCTTTTTATTATTGGTGGTCTGCTCTGGCGCGCCTCCCGCCCAGCTAAGGTGAAAAATCCTTAACCACTAAATACAACCCATGCGCCTTCCGGCCCGACTCTACCGGCAATTCGACGCCGATCCCACGCTCCCCGTCCCCGGCGAAGGGTATGGCGGTTGGCAGACCGTGGAAGCGGAACTAGCCCCAGCGCACACCGCGCTGGTCGTCATGCATGCCTGGGATTGCGGTCAAGCCCACGAATTCCCCGGCTGGCGCCGAGCGGTTGAATACCACGCGCGGGCTGAGCGGATCCTCGCCGACGTTTTTCCCCCGCTCCTGTCTGCCGTGCGCCGCTCACCCCTGCCGGTCTTTCATGTCGTGGGCGGCAGTCAGGATTATTATTCTCACCTCCCCGGCCACCAACGCGCCGTCCAACTTGCTGGGCCCTCCACCCATTTAGCACCCCTCGCGCCCGATCCAGTGTACGAGCGCCTGCAAAAACTCCGGGCCACGCAGGGCTCTCCGGGCGCCCACAATGCGGCCGATATCTCCGCCGGCTTCGCCCAACTTGATTTTGCGGCGACCGCGCGCCCGATCGGCGCCGAGGGCATCGCGGCCGATGGGACCCAACTCGCCGCTCTTTGCCGAGCACACGAAATCAATCACCTGATCTATGTCGGTTTTGCCCTCAACTGGTGCCTGCTGATGTCTCCGGGCGGCATGGTGGATATGCGTCGCTGCGGCGTGCTTTGCTCCACTATCACGGAAGCTACGACCGCGGTTGAAAATCGTGAGACCGCTCGCGCCGAACACGAAAAACAACAAGCCCTGTGGCGGGTGGCCCTAGAATTTGGTTTGGTTTTTTCTCTCCCTGATTTTCTTCACGCCCTTTCCGCAGCTGCCCCCCGCTCATGAAAACCGCATCTACCCTGGCCCTGCACGGCGGAGCCCCCGCCGTCACCGCCGCCCTGCCGGTCCATCATCGCTGGGGCGCCGAGGAAATCGCGCGCCTCACCGCGATGGTTGAGCAACCGTCGCTCTTTTATTGGAATGGGCCCCAATGCGACGCCCTCCGCCGTGAGTTGCAAAAAACTTACCCGCTAAAATGGACGATGCCCTGCTCCTCCGGCAGCGCCGGCCTGCATATTGCGGTTGCCGCTCTGCAACTCCCTCCGGGCTCTGAGATCATCACCTCGCCCGTGACCGACATGGGCTCGGTCATCGGCATTCTCTATCAGCAACTCGTCCCGGTCTTCGCTGATATCCATCCGCAAACTTACAATCTAGACCCGGAGGATGTGCGCCGCCGGATTACACCTAAAACCAAAGCGATCATGATCGTGCATCTCGCGGGTAATCCCAGCGATATGGCTGCGCTCATGGCAATTGCCCGGGAGCATAATCTTTTTGTCATTGAAGACTGCGCCCAAGCCTGGGGCGCGTGCTATCGCGGAAAACCCGTTGGGCTCTTCGGCGATCTCGCTTGCTACTCCTTTAATGAATTCAAACACGTCAGCTGCGGCGACGGCGGTATCGTCGGCACCAACGATCCACGGTTTGGCCCCACGCTGACCAAATGGGGCGACAAGCACTACGATCGCGTCACCGGCAACCGCAACCCCGAGGCTCTGTCCCCCAACTACCGCATGAGCGAACCGCAAGGGGCCGTCGCGGGGGCCCAGTTGGTAAAATTACCTGGCATCATCGCCCGCCACATTGACCTCGGCACTCGCCTGCTCCGCGACCTCCGCGAGCTCGCGCCGCCGGCCGTGCTTTTTCCGCAGATCGACGCACAGGATACCCATAGTTTTTGGTTCTGCCTCATGCGACTGGAACTCGCGCGCGTGCGTTGCTCGCGCGATGAATTCGTCGCCGCCCTCAAAGCCGAAGGCGTTCGAGCCCAAGCCGGCTATATCCCTAAACCAGTTTACCGCTATCCCCTTTTCCAAAATCATAGTTTCTTCGCAGGTTCCTGGCCGCTGCGGGAGTCCGGTCGCACAACCATGGATTACCGCACCGTCTCCTGCCCCGTGGCCGAAGCCATGCTCGCCGATGGTTTCTCCCTCGCGATCGACCCGGCCATGACCGACGAAATTATCACGCAGACGGCGACCGCGGTGGCCAAAGTGGCGCGCCATTTTGCCACGTAAGTGCGCGGCGCGGGAATTTTACGGCGTCCGCAGCCGCAGGAAAATAATACTCCCGCCCAGCACGAGCAATCCGAGCACGGTAATGCCTAAACCGAACCGAGCTAACGTAGCCTTTTCGGGATACTCCTCATTCAAATAATACATCGTTCCCCCGAACATAATCAGGACGAA
Source organism: Opitutia bacterium Tous-C10FEB (assembly GCA_002304425.1). Taxonomy (GTDB): domain Bacteria; phylum Verrucomicrobiota; class Verrucomicrobiia; order Opitutales; family Opitutaceae; genus Lacunisphaera. The sequence goes on along the minus strand of NEUY01000027.1, from coordinate 10,260 downwards.
GGAAATTAAAATACCGGCTTGCAGGCTCATTTTTTAACCCGATTGCGGGGGTGATGACGGGCATGTTGATCGAGCAGCTGCGAATTTTCAACTGCCGTATAAATCTGCGTGGTCCCGATACTGGCGTGTCCCAGCATCTCCTGAATCGCCCGTAAATCAGCGCCCCCGCCGAGCAAGTGAGTGGCAAAGGAATGGCGCAGTAAATGCGGCTTCACCGTCGCCGGCAGGCCGGCGCGTTGGGCATATTTCTTGACGATCACCCACAGGGTCTTCCGAGAAATCGCCTGACCCCGTTCGCTAATAAAGAGATCACTGCCGGTCTGAGGCTTGACCAGACGCGGGCGGCCCGCGGTGAGATATGCCGCAATCGCCGCACTCGCCTGCGCGCCTAACGGCACGACGCGTTCTTTGGAGCCTTTGCCAAAAACGCGCACAAAGCCGTGGACCAAGTCGACTTGTTGCAAGGCGAGCTGGCAAATTTCCGTCGCCCGCAACCCGCTAGAATATAATAACTCCAACAGTGCGCGATCCCGCAGCGTGTAGGCATCACCGCCGGCGGTGGCCGCCAGCAATTTCCCCATGGCGGCGGGCGACAGCGTATGCGGCAACTTGCGCCGCAATTTGGGCGCAGCGAGCAAGGCGGTCGGGTCATCCCCGCGGATTTGCTCGCGCACCAGATGGCGAAAGAGCATCCGGACCGCACTCAGTTTCCGGGCCTGGCTAGCACTCGATAGCTGCTGATCGCTGAGCCCGTGCAACCATGCGGTGAGCTGGGTCGCGTTCACCTGCGCCCAATTGCTCGCCCCGTGGCGCTGCAAAAAATGGGCCGCCTGCCGCAGATCGTTTTCGTAAGATTTAGCGGTGTTTCGCGCTAGCCCGCGCTCGAGCTCAACGTAGCTCAAGTAGCGGTCAATCTCGTCCGCAAAAGCCGCGGGCGCAGGCGGCATCGGGGCCGCCTTAACCTTTGATTGATGACCGCGGCGCGTCTGCACAAGACACCCCAGAGGGAACGGATCAATAGCGGCGCGGACGCCGCGGGCCCGGCGGGGGCAAATTAGTCTCGCGAATGCGGTAGGTGATCCGTGCCTTATCGAGGTCGTAAGGACTCATCTCCATCTTCACCTTGTCGCCGGCGGCGATCTTGATGAAGTGCTTGCGCAATTTACCTGAGATATGCGCCAAAACCATATGACCGTTGTCGAGTTGCACCCGAAACATGGTGCCGGGAAGGACCGTCATAATCTTGCCCTCCACTTCAATCACTTTGCCGTCAGACATAATTAGGGGAGAGGGATTTGCTGGTTTGGGTCATACAAGATTAGCTAATAAAAGCCCCTTGTAACTGGGGAAATCCCTCCGTAGTCAAGGCTTTCCGCCGCTACCATGGATTCTTCCCGTCCCTCACTCCCTTGCCCCTTCGCCAAAGTGCACCCCTCGCAACTCCGGCGAGATGACGAATTTTATATGTGGCTCGCTTATAACGAGGCCATCGCCGCTTGGCAGGAAGACGAAGTGCCAATCGGCGCGATCATTGAATTGGACGGAAAAATCATCGCTGCCGCGCACAATCAGCGCGACAGCACGCGCGACCCCACCGCCCACGCTGAAATCCTGGCGTTGGGCCAAGCCGCGAAGGCCGTTGATAATTGGCGCCTCACGGGCGCCACCCTTTACGTCACCAAAGAACCCTGCCCCATGTGCTCCGGCGCCACCTTGATGGCCCGGCTCAAACGAGTCGTCTACGCCGTGCCCGACGCCAAGATGGGTTGCTTGGGCGGCGCCGTTGATTTGAACACCCTACCGCAATCCAATCACCGCCTAACAATCACCCGCGGGCTTCTAGAGAAGCCGTGCCTCGATTTGCTGCAGGCCTATTTTCAGCTCAAACGAAAAGAAGATTAAGCACCGGCCGGTAATGCTGAGCGAGTCGCCTCATGACACGAGCGACAGTTGACCTTGCCCCGCACCCATGCACTTTAATAGCTCCGAAAGATAACTCCAACCCACCACGACAATGGCTTATTCCCTTCCTCCTCTCGCTTACGCCCACGATGCTTTGGTTCCGCACATTGATGCCAAGACCATGGAAATTCACCACGGCAAGCATCACCAAGCTTATATCACTAACGCCACGAATCTGCTCAAAGACCACCCCGCGTTGGCCGAGCTCGACGTCAATCGTTTGATCGCCGATCTCGCGCAAGTGCCGGAAGCCATTCGGGGCGGGGTGCGCAACAACGCTGGTGGACACAGCAATCATTCCTTTTTCTGGACCATCCTCGGGCCCGGCAAAGGCGGTCTGCCGAAAGGTAAACTCGCCGCGGCGATTGACGCCGAGCTCGGCGGTTTCGCCAAATTTAAAGAAGATTTCGCCAAAGCTGGGGCCACCCGCTTCGGCTCAGGTTGGGCTTGGCTCGTGGTTAATGGCGGCAAATTAGCCGTCGGCTCAACTGCCAACCAAGACAGCCCGCTCATGGGTAAGGCCGTCGCTGGGATTGAGGGGAAACCAGTCATCGCGCTCGATGTCTGGGAACACGCGTACTATCTGAATTACCAAAACCGCCGGCCTGATTACATTGCCGCCTTCTGGAATGTGGTCGACTGGGATGCCGCCGAGGCCAACTACCTGGCCGCCCTTAAATAAAAATCGAGCTCCGCAGCTCCTGGCCTTTAACGCCAAATTCAAACCGCGCTTAATCGCGCGGTTTTTTTATGCGCCGAGATTCAGCGACCCGCCCCAGCGTTACTTGGGCTGGCCGGAGGCTAATGGTAGCGCGCAAGCCACTCTGAGATTATTTATCCTTTAGCTCAAAGACCCCATCCCACTGGGGATCAGTCGAGTGCTGCCGCATAAATTTCAGGCGCCGACAGCGTTCGATAAAGATACTGGAGGGATTATTTTCAATCCCGCGCTCCGGGCTCACTTGGTTGGGCTCTAAAACCAAACTCTGCTCGAAAATCTGAACCGCCCCGTCCCAATCTTGGCGAAAATAAAGTGCCAGCGCCTGCGCGTAAAGGGCGAGACATTGCAACGTCGCGGGCGGCACATTTTCGCGCAGACCCACAATTTCGAATACCGCCACCGGTTGGCCGCGGCCTTTGACGATAATTTTGTCGAGGAAGCGAAAGACGATGCGCTCACCGCCGTATTTTTCACAGGCCAGCTTAGTGGCATCCGTGACCATCGTATAAACGCCGAGGGCCTTGGCCCCCGACTCCATGCGGGCCGCCAGATTCACATTATCACCCATCATGGTATAACTGAAACGCGTGCGACTGCCCATATTACCGATCACGGCTGGGCCCGTGTTGAGCCCCAATCGCGAGCGCATCCCCTGGACAAGCGCGGGCCATTTTTCGCCCTCCCCCCGCCACTTTTCGCTTAAACTTTGCATGGCCCACTGGACCCGCTGGGAGGCCAAACAGGCGCGATACGCATGATCCGGCAACGGCAGCGGCGCGCCAAAAATGGCGACAACCGCATCGCCAATATATTTATCCAGCGTGCCGCCCTCCTCTTGAATGATATCGGTACAGACGGTGAGATACTCATTCATTAATTCGACCAGTTGCGCCGGCGACATAATCTCAGCGAAGGTGGAAAATGATTGGATATCAGAAAAATAAGCCGTGATGACTTCTTCATGGCCCCCCAGTTGTGGATCGAGGTCAGACTCCACCATACGGTTGACCAACTCCGGCGCGAGATAGCTTCCAAACATACTTTTGATTCGGCCCTTTTGTCGTTCCTCCACCACTAACTGGCAGAGCATGGCAATGAATCCGGTGGAGAAGGCGGCGCCCACCGGCGCGGCCAACGGCAAGATCAGATGGCTTTGGGCGAATTGATGAAATGCGACCACGAGGTAACTTGCGGGCACGAGCAGCGCGAGGACCTTGGTGAAATGACTGCGCGCTCCGCCCGCAGTCACCAGACCCGTCACGGCAAAAGTGAGGACAAAAATACTAACCCAGAGCGCCCACGGCGGCGGCCGCTGCAAATATTGCTCAGCGATAATCGTCTTCAGCAGATTTCCATGTAGCCCCACCTTGGGGACAGGAACCGCATCGAAAGGCGTCGGGGCCAGATCTTGCAGCAAAGGATCGACTGGCCCGACGAAAATAATCGCCCCCGCAAAGCGCTTAAAATAATCCACCGCTTCCGCGCGCTCTAGCGGTTGACTCGATTTAAGCATTTCTCCCGCGATCAGCACATCCGCCATGCTGGTGCGGGGATTCAAGGTCTGGTTGTCCCACGGCGAGAACCAGTTGATTTCCAAGAGCTGCTGCGCGGTCAAGGGGATGCGGCGCAACACCTCGCCGCCTTGAGAGAAAATTTCGAGCACCTCACCGTTTCGGCGCGCTGACCCAGGTGGCACCCCCAGCTCGACGCACGCCAGTTGCACGGCGGCATGCCAGAAATTGGTCGTGGGAGATTCCGTAAAGAGCGGCGCCCAGCGCGGCGTTTTGTCGCCGGAATACTCTGCATCAGTATCAATCAACCCAATGGTGCCCCACGCGCTCGTCAGCGTAGCCCCGATAATGGGATATTGCGGCAGCTCCGGTTCAGCATTTTTAGCGCGATCAGTATAACCCAACCGCAGCAGAGGGAAATCGCGTAACTGGTTATGTTGAGTGGCGGCGGCCCCGCGCGTATATTGAGCGGCCAGAATCAGGGCGGGGTATTTTCGGGCGACCCGCGCCAGAGCTAAATTGCCTTTGGCCGCATCTTCTTGATTAACCAGCTCCGAGTGCCCGTAGGCCGAGAAAACAAAATCTACGCCGATTGCTTTGGCCCCCCCTTGTTCGAAAAGATATTGGGCCGCCTCCGCAAACCGTCCCCGATTCCACGGCCGCTCCCCGATGCGCTGTACGGCACGAGTGTCGACATCGACATAAAAAACTTTTAGCGGTGCGGCCATCTCTCCCCGGAAGCGAAAGCGCCAATCCAGCAAGAAATTTTCCGCCGGCTGCAGCCGACCCTCCTGCGCCAGCCAACCCCAAAACAAAGGCACCGGTAACAACCACCAGAGCCACCAATTAATTTTTTTATTCTTTGGAGCCACGCACGTAAAGCCTAACAACCACGGCGTTGAATTAAAGCAGATTTAAAATTCTGCCGAGCAAATGCCGGCGGGCGCTAACGAGTTGCCCACTAAGCTCAAACCGCATTTGCCCATTAACCACCAGCCCCCGGCGTGAGTGCAGTGGGCACCGGAACAAATATTGGGGGAGGCGTAGGTTTAGGTAATGGTATCGGTGTAGTGACTGGTGTAGCCACCGGTGTAGCCACCGGCGTAGCCACTGGCGTAGCGGCCGGCGCTACAACCTCAGGAGCCACCGCTGCTTTCTCGGCAGCCGCTTGGTCTGCAACGGCGGCGGCCTTATCCGCCGCTGTTTTGTCGGCGGCCGCTTTATCGTCCGCGGCCTTCTTATCTGCCACCGCCTTATCGTCCGCGGCCTTCTTATCCGCTACCGCCTTATCGTCCGCGGCCTTCTTGTCCGCCGCTGCTTTATCATCCGCCGCCTTCTTGTCCGCCGCCGCTTTGTCATCCGCCGCCGCTTTATCATCGGCCGCTTTTGGGTTGGGCGTAAAAATTGTCTGCTGAACGGCAGCTGCAATATTCGTCGTGGCCGTAACAATGATAGCCTTCGTCGCTGCGGGTATATCCTGAGTAACAATCACTGGAGCCGAGGGCGTCGCCGCGGGTTTAACTGCGACCGGTGTTGTCGTTGCTGCTGGGGCAGCCGCCGACGTGGGGGCCGCCGCGGGGGTCGCCGCCGTAGGTGCGGCCGCCGCAGGAGCGGTCGCCGCGGGAGCGGTCGCCGCCGCAGGAGTCGCCGCCGCATCAGCAGGAGCGGCCGCCGGCGCTGCGATTGGCGCCGCGGGCGTTGCCGCCGGCGCCGCGCTAGCCTCCGGTATGTCAACCGTGGCCACGACTTCCTTGCCCACAGGAATAGGAATTTCCACCGCCGTGACCCCTTGCATCACCACTAAACCTTCCGCGGTTGATACCGTGAAAAAAGCCCGACCATTCGCATCTGGCCGAAAAACAATCCGGAATATAGTGCCCCGAATACCAGCTGCCCCCGCGGGAGTTTTAATGGAGTAACTCGACGATTTGTTGAGACGCCTGACATCGCCGACCATGTCGCCATAAACAAGATTTAGATTAGTCTTAGAGACTGAGGGCTCACCCTTCTTGCGATCCTTGAAGTCGGCCATTTTCACGTCCTCGGCCAACGGATCCATTTTGAATTCATCAATCGCGAGAAATGAGTTCGCCCCTAATTTGACCGAGGAGCCGTTCATGAACACGAGCACCACCCCTGAGTTGGCCCCCGTGGTGATGGTATCGCTCTCCGTTAATTGATCCCCATCTTTCACGGGAACTGCGGGCGCGCTATTAACTAATTTAAGGACTTGGCCCTCCACACTGGCCGCCTGAATCTGCCCCGCCTGAATCTGCCCCCAAGCCCGCAAGGTCAGGCCAATCGCCATGGCCGCAGAGAGAATCAAGCGAGAGACCGATGTTTTCATTAAGGAGTGATGAAGATTGACTAGCGGGGAGCGACTAACTGTTGCCGCAAAAGTACTGCAGTAGAAAATGACGGGTCAAGGGATAAACTGGTTTCCACCGCGCGCAACGCCTCCCCTTTTCGCTCGGGCCATTCACTCAAATGGTACGCATAATAATACCACCAAGCGCGCGACTGCGGAGCCAGCTGCAGGGCCTGCTTGAAACAAATCTCTCCCTCCGCGGGCCGCGCCTGCATGTCGAGCGCCACCCCTTTGCGCACCCAGAATTCAGCCATCAGCGGCGCCAACGCTAAGGCCCGATCCGCTTGTTGCTCTGCCCGCCGCCCGAGCGCCCGCAAATCGCCGGCCTGAACGTGCCAAGTTTGCACTGTAGCATAGGATAAATCTGCCCATGCCTGTCCGTTGGTGGGATCAATTTTAACGGCGGCACTGAAATTGTTGAGCGCGTTCAGAGTAATTAACCGCCGCTCCCCTCGACCCGTAGCGGCATACTGATCGATCAATCGTCGCGCCGAGTAACGGTGAGCTTCCGCTTGATAGAGCGGAGCGGCCAATTGAGTGGCGATCCCGAGCGACCCCAGCGCCAGCGCTAGACCCAAGCGGCGCGTCAATGCCGGCCGCAGCGGCCGCAAGAGCCAAGCTTCATCCCGCAAGAGCAACGCGAGCACCAAGGCTGACGCCATAGCCAGAGCTGGTATCTTGGTATGAAAATCTACCGCCAGATGAAGCGCGAAGGCAACCAGACCCAAAAATAACCCCAGCCGCGCCGGCCAGTGACTAAAAAAAGCTTCCGCCAAAACCTCCCCCCGCCGCGCCTTTTGCACCGCCCGCCAACCGAGCGCCAGCAGCCCAAGGGCGGCAAGCAGCCACCAGGCAAACCCCACCAGCCCATAGTCACTCAGCGTATTTAAATAGTCGTTGTGCGCCCAAATAGGTTCATCCGTAAAACCACGAGGCCGATACTGATCGAACAATACATTATAAGCCGCCGCCCCACCCCCCAGCCACGGATGGTCTGACCAAATCTGCCCAGCTACCTTCCAAATCATCGGGCGAGTGAGCTCAAACCTCCCGTCAAGAAATGGCTGGATGCGCTCGTGGGCATGAACACTAAACCGGTCCAACACCCCCAGCCCCACGGCTGTCAGGACAAAAATTAAAGTGAACCCCACCAAACGCCGGCGCCAGTTGCGACCAGCCAAGAGCGCCCATAATAAAAAAGTCAGCGCCAAACTTATCCACCCCCCGCGACTGCCACTGAGCACCAGCGCAAAGACCAGCAGGGCCCCTAACCCGCCGCAAAATAAACGAACCTTTAGCTGATACGAGCGCATGAGTGCCAGCGCCCAACAGAGCGGTGCCATCAGCTCCAATAAACCCGCCAAACTATTGGGAATACCAAACATGCCAGCCGATCGGCCCAAAAAGTACTGCGCCTGGGTCCAACCATGGACCCAACCGAGCATGAGCCACCGTGGATCGACGTAACGCTGATAAGCCGCGAGGATAACTCCGATCACCCCAAGCAGAATAAAAGTACCGACCAAGACCCACGTGTGCCGAGGCCCGCGCCCGAAATGCAACCCGAGTCCGAAGATCACCCACATCTGCAGCCAAAGGAGCCACTCTCGCCAAGCCAGCCACTGCGCGGGCGCTAGCCAAAGCACACTGGCCAGCGCATATAAAAGAAAAGGCACCGGCAACAGCACCGCCCAATTTAAGGGCACCGGCTGAGAGTCCGGCCGGATCAGCCAAAGCGTGCCAGCGAGCATCGCTAAACCAAACACGGCCCAAGCCGTCACCTGCATCGTCTCCGCTAAATAACCACCCAAGCACAACGTAGTTCCTGCCAAGGTCGCCGCCAACCCCCAGACCAAGACCCACTCACCAAAAATAAATAACTGCTCCCGCGAAGGCTGCGCACGAGGCGCCCGAGTTAAAAGCCTCCCTTGATCTGCCGTTATCGGTGTCATGCGCAACCCACTCTCAATACCGCTTGCCCACCCTGAGCCACAAAAAAGCCGCCCGACTAATCATCGGGCGGCCGGACCAAGCCTCCATCACGGCAGAATTAAATCTACTCATCATTAAACGGCGGCGAAACAAGAGCGCCCGTTTGGGCAGGTTCTGAAGAACAGCAAGCAGCTCAAAATGAGCTGTTATAGGAAACCTACCTCGTCGGGACCGTTTGGATCGTTTTAAGAATCCGGCCGGCGACCAAATAAGGATCAGCAGCAGAATTTGGCCGACGATCCTCGAGGTAACCCTTGTAGCCATTATTAACGAAGCTGTGCGGGATGCGAACGGAAGCGCCGCGATCGGCCAGCCCGTAGGAGAATTTATCGATGGATTGCGTCTCATGCAGGCCCGTCAACCGGAGATGATTCTCCGGCCCGTAGACCGCGATGTGCTCGTCGCGGAATTGATTAAAGGCCGCCATCAATTTCTCGAAGTATGCCTTGCCGCCAACATCGCGCATGTGCGTCGTGGAGAAATTGGCGTGCATGCCGGAACCGTTCCAGTCCAGCGGTTGCTGGAAGGGCGCCAGAATGGGCTTACAACGCCATTCAATATCGATGCCGTAAGTCTCCGCCAAGCGCGCGAGAATATAACGGGCCACCCACATTTGATCGGCGGCGCTCTTGGAGCCTTTACCAAAGATTTGGAATTCCCACTGCCCCTTCGCTACTTCGGCGTTGATACCTTCAAGATTAATGCCGGCATCGAGACATATATCGATGTGCTTCTCGACGATTTCGCGCGCCACATCACCGACATTTTTGTAACCCACGCCGGTATAGTAAGGACCCTGCGGAGCCGGATAGCCATCCACCGGGAAGCCCAAGGGGCGACCGTCTTGGTAGAAGAAATATTCCTGCTCAAAGCCAAACCAAGTCCCGGCATCATCCGGAATCGTGGCCCGCGAATTCGAAGGATGCGCCACGCCCGTATGCAGGAAAGTTTCGCACATCACGAGCACCCCATTGATCCGGGTACTATCAGGGAAAACTGCGACGGGTTTCAGGGTGATATCTGAACTCTTCCCCTCGGCCTGCTGAGTCGAGCTACCATCGAAGCCCCAAGGGGGCAAATCGGCGAGAGCCGGGAAGCTGGCAAATTCTTTGATTTGCGTCTTGCTGCGCAGGTTAGCTAACGGCGTGTAGCCATCGAGCCAGATGTATTCCAATTTGTATTTAGCCATATGATTATAGGTTAAGGGGGAAACCACCTGTCCACTGGCGCCGAAACGGCAGCAGGGCCGGGGTAAACTTAAGCCCTAATTCAGCATCTCACGTGCCAGAGGCAAAGAGATTTTTGATAACATGACTCAGCTTTTATCAATTTTGGGCTAAATTTAGCCGACCCAGACCAAAGCGCACTCTTGCCACCGCCCCCTCCCCCGCAAATCGTCTCTCCCCCAGCCCCATGCATGAGGTTAAAGATACCCAACGCGCCCTCGTCCGCATTGGTTTTGATGGCAGCGTCCACAAAACCTTCCGCGGACCGGAGGCTTTTGTGCGTTTTGAGAACGAGGTTAAAGTCCTTCGCTACCTGGAAGCTCGCGGCTGCGATTTCGTGCCGCAGCTGCTGGAAGTTGATGAAACTCATCTCAAAATAACTACCACCAATTGCGGCTCGCGAGTTGACCAACTGAACCCGGCAAGAATGCAGCAACTCTTTGCTGAACTCGCGGCCTTTGGCGTTCGCCACGATGACCC
>NEUY01000026.1 GCA_002304425.1 Opitutia bacterium Tous-C10FEB | reverse complement strand
TAGTAATCGCTCGCCGATTTAATCATCCCAATCCGACTGATGTCGCTCCCTCTTCTCAGTAAACCCCCTCAGTTTGGCCAGTCGCTGATTTTGGTTACCCATGAATTTTTTCCCCATCGCGGGGGGATCGCGGTCTATGCCACCGAGATGGCACGAGCTGCCCAAGATTTAGGCTATGCAGTCGAAGTCTGGGCCCCAGCCCTTCCGCCAGGGGTGCTCGAATTACCGCGCAACTATCAGATCAAACGCCTGCCCATGGCCGGCGATCACAGTTTATTGAGCCAATGGCGCATGGCTCGCCGACTCATCGCCAATCGTCAGCGCTTGCGAAGTGCAATTTTGTATGTGCCGGAGCCCGGCCCCCTCCTCGCCCTGCTTTTTTTGCAATATTTCGATCGGCTAAAGCCAGCGCAACTCGTGCTCACCTTTCATGGGTCGGAAATTCAATGGTTAGCCTCCCGCTGGATTTTGCGCTGGAGCACCACCCATCTCCTAGGCAAGGCCACCCGGATTGGCGTAGTAAGCGCCTTTGCGCTGGATCTCCTTAGCCAACATTTTCCCGCCGCGGCAACTAAAGCGGTGATTACTCCAGGGGCCCTGCGCACTGATCTCTCCTCGTGCGCGCTAGAAAGACGGCCCCACCCCAAGCCCAAAACGATCATCCTGACCGTGGCCCGCCTCAACCCACGGAAAGGCCAGCTGCAAGTCATCGCCGCGCTCCAAGCGCTGCCGGCCGATCAGCGCGCCTCACTTGAATACTGGCTCGTCGGATCGCACGGCAAAGATAAGTACGACGACGCACTTGCCACCGCTGCACGGGAGGCAGATTTTTCGGTAAAATTTCTCGGCGATATTCCCGATGACCAACTGAGTGATATTTATGCTCAAGCGGATATTTTTGCCATGACGAGCATGCCGCACAAACAAAGCATCGAGGGCTTTGGCCTCGTGTATCTCGAAGCCGGCGCGCATGGCCTCCCGATTATTGCACATGCTATCGGCGGCGTGCCCGAGGCCGTGGCGCATGGAGAAACTGGCTTGCTGGTCGCCCCCGACGACATCGCCGCACTGACGGTCGCTTTTGCTCAACTCATCGCTGACCCCGCCCTGCGCCACCGCTTAGGCGAAGCCGGTCGCGTCCGAGCCATCCGCCACACGTGGACCGATGCCGTGCAATCTTTGCTCGGCTAACCCGCCAATCCGAACCTTACCACCTAAGCCCATGATCGAATCGCGCACCCAGATCACCGTTCGCTACGCTGAAACCGACATGATGGGTATCGTCTATCACGGAAATTATTTGCCCTGGTTTGAAGTCGGTCGCACCACGCTGCTCAAAGAATGCGGCCTGCCCTACCGCGAACTGGAAGCGCAGGGATATCTCCTGCCAGTGGTTGAACTCGGGGTTAAATTCGCCAAACCAGCGCTCTACGACGATACCGTGACGATCATTACGCGGCTGCATGAGCGTCCCCTGCTGCGCATCAGGCTTGATTACGAAGTCCGTCGAGGTGACGACCTCCTCGTCACCGGCTTCACGGTGCACGGCTTCATTAATAAAGCCGGCGAGCCCGTCCGCCCGCCGGCTCTCTTTACCGAAAAAATGCGCGCCTACTTTCCGCCCGCAGCTTAAGTTTAGACCTGCGCGGCCAAGTCACTGGCGCCCTGATCATATTCCGCCAAAACCAGTGGATCGGTTTCACGCAAGCGAGCGACCGCGAGTCTCATTTGAGCCGAGGCCGCCCCGGCCAATTGTTGCACGGCCCACACCGCATGAGCGCGAACGATCGGCGAGGCATGCTCAGCGAGTGACTGCAGGGTCGGCAATAAATCAGCCGCGCCCGTATTAGCCGCCACGATGCAGGCATTACGCAGTAGACCAACCAATTTGAGCCGCTTGATGGCGGTGCCTTTAAAAATTTCGGCAAAACGCAGTGGGGTCAGGGCAAGAATCTCCCCTAGATCAAGCTCGGCAATATCCCCGCGCGCGCTGAGCAACATCCGCCGACCCGCTTGAGCGAAACGGTTCCACGGACAAACCTCCAAACAAACATCGCAACCATAAATGCGCGCGCCGATCCCGCGCCGTAATTCGCGGGGAATAATTCCCTTATTTTCAATCGTGTGATAGGAAATGCAGCGGCGCGCATCGACTACCCCTGGTTGAGAAAAAGCGTCCGTCGGACACGCATCGAGGCAACGCGTACATTTGCCGCACAGCAAACCGGTGGGCTCAAGTTGGTCAGGCGTCGGCAATTTCTTGCGGAGCGGCTCATCAGCCGTGATCTCCCAACGCGTCAGGATCGAAGCGAGCAAAAGCCAATTCCCGTGCTGCTTGGAGATCAGCATCGCATTTTTCCCGCGAAAACCCAAACCGCTGCGCGCGGCCCAGCCACGTTCCAACACAGGACCCGTATCAACATAGTAACGATAATCGGTCGCGGCCAGTCCGCCCAGCTCCTCGAGCACTCGCCCAGCCGCGGCTAGCCCTGGCTTGATCGTATCATGATAATCAGCGTGCAGCGCATAACGCGCCCAAACGGGAGCGTGCGCAGGCTTCCCCGTTTCACCCGCGGCGGCCGCGAGCGCTGGCCGTCCAGCGGGCGACCCGTAATTCACGCCCAAAATAATAACGGTGCGCGCCCCCTCTAAGACGAGATCGGGATTGAGCCGTTTTTCTTTGGTTCGCTCCATCCACGCCATATCCGCCTGCAGCCCTTGATCTAACCATGGCGCCAGCCCTGCGCGACCAAAGGATGTCACCGCCGCAAAACGCACTTCATCAAAACCCACATCCCGCAACCGGCGACGCAGCAACTCGCGGCGCTCACCGGTTACCGCTGCGCCCGCACTGGCTGTCATGATTTTGTCGACCGAGCCTCTTGCCGATAAACCCGCAGAACGTGTGCCGCGATTTCCTTCATGGACCGATGATCCGTCAACACCATGGTCCCCGTGCCGCGATAAATTGCTTCGCGCTGGGCATAAAGCGTGCGCACCCGTTCCGCCGGATCCGCCACTTGCAGCAGCGGCCGATGGTTAGCGTGCAAGGTTCGTTCCAAAATAGTCTCAACCGAGGCGTGCAAACAAATCACCACTCCACGACTCTTCAGCAATTCTCGGCGCCCCGGAGGCACCACCAAGCCACCGCCACAGGCGACAACACAACCCTGCGCCGGATGTCCGTGCTCAATAAAAGCCCGTTCGAGTTCACGAAATTTAGCCTCCCCTTGCTCCGCAAAAATCTGGGTCACCGCCTTGCCTTGCGTCCGCTCGATTTCGTGATCGCTGTCGAGAAATTGAAAATTGAGCTGCCGCGCCAGCAATCGGCCAATGGTACTTTTACCCGTACCCATAAACCCCACGAGGTAGAGATTGAGATCTGCAACAGTCATTCGTTGCACCTAACGAACACCGCGAAAGTCACGGGTGCAAGAACGGGTTAAGGTCCCCTCACGCCGGCTCCGGTGCCCGTTGCTAGTTGATCACCGCGCGGGCCTTGAATAAATTCACCCTGTTCTAGGTTAGATAATAATTCCATTCTGTGACGCCATGCCCTCCCCTGATCATACAGTTCACCACGATTACAGTTTTGCTAGCGACAATACGGCGGGGATTACGCCGGAAGCCCTGAGCGCTCTCCATGCGGCCAATCAGGGCGCAGCGCCCTCCTACGGGCAGGATGACTGGACGCAGCGCGCGAAAATCCTCATTCGCGATATTTTCGAAACCAACTGCGACATTCATTTTATCTTCAACGGCACAGCCGCCAATGCCCTAGCGCTCGCCGCCTTATGCCGGAGTTACCATAGCGTCATCTGTCATCAATATTCCCATTTAGATAACGATGAATGCGCGGCGCCGGAATTTTTTACCGGCGGGACAAAAATCATCCCTGTCGCAGGACCCGACGGAAAATTGCTGCCAGCTGATGTCGAACGGGCAGCGCTCAAGCGCACCGATGTGCACTTCTCTAAGGCCGGCGCACTTTCGCTCACGCAGTCCACTGAGTGGGGCACACTTTATAACCCCGACGAAGTCAGGGCGCTCAGTGCCGTGGCCAAAAAACACCAGCTGACCCTGCAAATGGACGGCGCCCGCTTCGCCAACGCCGCCGCGGCCTTAGCGCAACACGGCATCAGCCCAGCCGATTTCACCTGGCGAGCGGGGGTGGACGTACTCAGCTTTGGCGGGACTAAAAATGGCATGAACAGCACCGAAGCCGTCGTCTTCTTTAATCGTGAGCTGGCCCGTGAATTCGACTACCGCGTGAAGCAAGCGGCCCAACTCGCTTCCAAGCAGCGTTTCGCTAGCGCGCAATGGGTCGGTATGCTCGAGACGGGGGCTTGGCTCAAGCACGCGGCGCACGCCAACGCGATGACGCAGCGTCTCGCCGCCGCGCTCCGTCCACTACCGCAGTTAAAATTTATCACCGAACCTGCCGTGAACGGTCTCTTTGTGGAACTACCCGCGGCCGCCGCTGAAAAAATGTGGGCCCGTGGCTGGCACTTTTATCGCTTCATCGGAGAACACGGTTACCGCCTGATGTGTTCGTGGGCCACCACTCCCGAAATTGTTGATCAATTCGCGACTGAATTACGCGCCGTCCTCAGCCCAGCCGCCGCTTCAGCCAAACAATAAAAAGCGCCTCCCTGGCGGGAAGCGCTTTGTCGGCAAAATTAATTTAATTCGCGCCGGCTTATTTAGCCGCGGGAGCAGGCACCTTCGGTCCTTCCTTGGCGCTCAACACTTCGATCTCGAAAATGAGTGTCGCGCCCGGAGGAATCACTTGGCTGCCCTGATCGCCGTAAGCGAGCGAGGGTGGAATGTAGAGCTTGATGGTGCCACCGATGCCAATCTTCTGCAGGCCCTCGAACATGCCAGGAATCACCACGCCGTCCTGCAGCACCAGCTCGGCCGGTTGACCACGTTCACGCGTGTTATCGAAAATCTGGCCCGAAACCAACGCCCCCGTATAATGCATGCTCAGCAACTGACCAGGCTGAGGCACGGCTCCCGTACCAGGCTTCACGATTTCATAACGCAGCCCGCTCGGAAGAGACACGACGTTTTTATTTTCCTTAAGTTGCTCAAAGAAAGCCGTGCTCGCCGCCATATTCTGGTAACGCAATTTGGTCATGAAGGCTTCATTTTTCTTGCCCAAGAAAGCTTCGACCTCAGGTCCGATGGCTTTCGCATCAAAAGATGGCTGACCGCCGGCCGCAGCTCCAATCATGCCGCGCGCCATGGCTTCGACTTGCGCTTGCGTGAATTCCATTTGGCGCAAGCCCATTTGTCCGCCCATGTACCAACCATAAGCCTCGGCAATTTGCGCCTCGGTGAACTTAGGGGCCGCTGGTTTAGCCGCGGCGGTGGGACCGGCGGCCACGCCGGGAACGTTAAATTTAACCGCCTCTTCCGCAGAAGCAGCGTTGAGGAGAACGAGGCCGAAGAGAGCGGCCGTGAGCTTGGATGGGAATTTCATATCGTATGGGTAAACTCGGTTGAGAAACGGCCCGAGTGATTTTGTGCCGTTAAAAACGTCGGAACTTGGAGAACCTGAGTTAAAAATCAACCCCTTTGGCTAGAAAAATCACGGCTGGAACCACCCCAGCGCAAGCTTGTCAGTCAGCGCTCCCCCCCTAAAGATAGCCAATCCCATGAACGAAAACCAATTCTGGCACAGTACGGATGGCCAGATCCTCACGGTTAAGAACCGCGGCGGCGACAAAGTTGCCCTGACCCTCGTCTTCTGGCCGCGCCATCCAGCCGAAATGGAATTTCTGCAGGCGCACCTGGCGGACCTCCACTTCACCGAACGCAGCTCACTCGCCCGCATCGGGATCGAGATGCATCTCCAAGGACCACCCACCGTCGACGGGCATCGCCTCTTGTTATCCGCTGACGCTTTTATTTACGACGCCAACTTCCCCAACGCCGCCTACTGGAAAAAACTCCTCCGCCCCGGATCACCGGTCGGCCGACTTTTCTACGCGCCGGCGGCCGCTAAACTTTCGAGCGCTGAGATCTGGGCCGCGATCAAAGCCAACGATCTCAAACTGCCTAATACGATTAGCATCGATTCCCGCGGCCGCGTTTTTCTGACGCCGCACCAAGTTAACTACACCCTCTCGCCGCGCCTGCAGCGGCTGAATTTTGAGCTCATCGTCAGCGGCAATGCGGGGCGCAATTTTCTCGATAAGGTGCAGATTCGCCACGACGCCTCCCCGCTGACTATTCCCCCGCGCTCGGGCATTCTCACCAGCTGTTCCATGTACCTGAAGGAACACTATGTCGTCTTGAATCAGGGCGAAGGTAATTTCGGCCTCCACACGAGCGCGGTACTCCTCGATCCCATTAAAACTTTCGGCACGAATATCATGCTGGAAATTTATAACACCGGCGACCAGCCCGTAGTTAATCCCATGGTCTCCGTGGATATTTTCCACGCGCCCCCATTTACCGATCCCGAGGTCAAAACCCTCACCAAGAAACGCCAAAGACTGCTGTCCACCGCCAGCAGCCTTTACCAATGCCTAGATCGCAATCCGCCCCTCGACACGCCCGAGGCTCGCCCGAAAACCAAAATCACCGTGCGGGGCCAGAGCGCGACGATGGAAAATCGTAGCGTCCTCGTCCGCGCCAATGAAGATCTCAAGAAATTTCTAGCCAGTGCGGCCTGCCCCATCGGCAGTCGCACGATGATTCAAGCTCTCGATGCTGCCCCCAGCGATGCCGACACCTTAATCATCGATTATTTTCCAGACCTGCTAGAACACATCGAACTCCTCACGCGCATTGGTGATGTAAAACTTAAACGCATCATTTTCCGGCAGGCCTCTCGCACGCACGGTTATTTTCTCTCCAGCAACGCCCACGCGCGCCTCGATACTTTTAACGCGATTGGCGTGCAGGTCTATTGGTACGACGAAGTCACCAAAGATCTCTACGTGCATACGTATAAAAAAGAACACGGCTTCTTCGTGCGCGAGGAAATGGCGCGCAAATTCCAAGAGAGCACCATCCTCGCTTTTTATGGTTCCGCCGTGGGGATCGAACAAGCGGACACCGATCGCATCACTCGGCTCGTCGAACAACTCACCGGTTTTATCGGACCCAACGTCGGCGTACTCACCGGCGGTGGCGGCGGGGTTATGCGCCTAGCGACTGACCAAGCCCGCGGCAAAGGCGCGCTCACCGGAGCGTGCTTTCTCGAACTGGAGGCTCAGCCGCCCGAACTCGGGGTGGATTTTTTTAACACCTTCCAAGAAACCTCGCGGCACTTTCGCCAAAAATGGTTCGAAGCAGCCGATTTCTGCATTTTCAACGTCGGCGGCGTCGGCACGCTTGAGGAAATTGGCATTGAGATGTGCAATCTCAAACTCGGGATCAGACCGCGCGTGCCTTATGTTTTCTTTAATTCAAAATTCTGGGGCGACCTGCGCCGGCAACTGCGCGAAATGATCCGCACCAAGCGGGCACCCGCCTGGATTGCCGATTACATTCTCTTCACCGACGATCCCGACGAAGTGGTCAGATTCTATCGCAAGACCCTGCAAGTCCTTTAATCGATCGAGTGGCGTTGCCGGCAAAACGATTCCGCCTGCGCGATTATTTTTTCCAAAATTTTGCCGACAGTAAGATCTTGTTGCCCGAGAGCTAAATGCTAACACCTCCCTGATGCCTTTGCCCAAATCTGTTCTTGTTGTCGGCTCCGGCGGACGCGAACACGCACTCGTCAAATCACTGACCGCCTCGCCGACCCAGCCGCGGGTAATCTGCGCACCGGGCAATGCGGGGATCGCGGAAGCTGTAACCTGCTTCGCCGTACCGGTTGATGACATTGCGGGCTTGGTGGCTCTCGCCCAGCGCGAACGCGTTGAATTCGTCGTCGTCGGCCCCGAAGTGCCGCTATCGCTCGGGCTCGCCGATCAATTACTGGCGGCAGGTATTCCAGTTTACGGCCCAACGGCTGATGGAGCCCGGCTCGAAGCTTCCAAAACGTTCACCAAAGAAATTCTCTTAAAATATAAAATCCCCACCGCGGCCGCGGGATTTTTTACGCAAGTTGGCCCCGCCTTGGACTATCTGCGCTCGCGCCCTGTCCCCATTGTTATCAAGGCGGATGGACTGGCCGCCGGTAAAGGAGTCGTGGTCGCTCAATCATCGGCTGAGGCGGAGGCCGCGGTTCATGACATGCTGGCGGGGAATAAATTCGGCGCGGCCGGTAGCCGCATACTTATCGAAGACTGCCTCTTGGGCGAAGAAACCTCTCTGCTGGTGGTTGTCTCTGGCCGAGATTACGTAATTTTACCCACCTCGCAGGATCACAAGCGGATTGGCGATGGTGATACCGGACCCAACACCGGCGGCATGGGCACTTATTCTCCCGCGGAAATCGTCACGCCCGCTCTGCTCACCCGAATCGAAAATGAAATCGTCCGCCCTTCCGTCAATGCCATTGCCGATGAAGGTATGCTTTATCGCGGCACGCTTTTCATTGGGATTATGCTCACCCCGACGGGACCCAGCGTGATCGAATATAACGCGCGCTTCGGCGACCCCGAAACTCAAGTCGTGCTCCCACGCCTGGCCACGGATTTGCTCACGCTCCTGTGGGCCGCGGCTACTAA
Organism: Opitutia bacterium Tous-C10FEB; assembly: GCA_002304425.1. Taxonomy (GTDB): domain Bacteria; phylum Verrucomicrobiota; class Verrucomicrobiia; order Opitutales; family Opitutaceae; genus Lacunisphaera. The sequence continues at coordinate 11,065 of NEUY01000026.1, read as the reverse complement.
CCAACTGCGCGGCTTCACCTTGGAGGTAAAATCAGATTATGCGCTGTGCGTCGTCATCGCGGCTCAAGGTTATCCTGAAACGTTTAATCGAGGCGATGTCATCACCTTCCCTGCCGCCGCAGATCTCGCCCCGCAAACTTGCATTTATCATGCCGGCACCGCCAAAAATCCTGCAGGGCAAATTGTGACTAATGGCGGGCGCGTGCTGGGCGTCACATCCCTCGCTACCACGCTGCGCGCAGCCGCCGCGCGCGCGTATGCGACCTGCGACCAGATTCAGTGTCGTTCTCGTTATTTTCGCCGCGATATTGGGGCCCGCCAACTCAATCGCTCGTGAAGAATTTACTCCCCGCGCTTTTTCTTGCTCTAGTGCTGACGGAGCTCGCCCGCGCCGCCCCACCGGAGCCCATTGATCTCGGGGCCAATCTCGCGTATCTTCATATCAAAAGTCTGGCGGACGCCGCGCCCCTCCTCTCGACCGCTCAATCCGCTCAGCGTCCGTTGGTGCTCGATCTGCGCTACGCCACCAGCGAGGCCGCCGCACTTTCTGTTTTTCAAACTGCGCTCGCGCGCCACCCCGCGCCCCTTTTTATCTTATTCAGTACGGCGACCCCTCAAGAAATTATCGCGGTAGTTAAACAAAGTGCGGGCGCCATCATCACGCTCAGCGTGGCCGGCGCCGATGCGCCCGCCCAAATTCAGGTTAAGGCTGATCCCGCCGCCGATCGATTAGCTTACGAGGCTTTAGGCCAAGGCACGTTACCCGCCATCCTGGTTACAGGAAAAATCGAAAAAGAACGTTTCGACGAGGCCACGCTGGTCCAAGAATTTAATAACGGTAATCCCGACGCCGAGCCCCCGCCGCTCCCCGATCCCACTCGGCCTAAATTAAATGAGGCGGCGCCGGTTAAGGCCCCCTTGATCGACCGCGTGCTGCAACGTGCCATTCAGCTGCATCGGGCTTTGCTCGCGCTGGAAAATCGCCGCTAAGCTTGCGCCAGCATGGCGGTTGCAGCCTAGCTGATGGTCAGAGGAGCCAAAGGAACTCGGTCTTTGCTTTTCGCAAAAATTCGTGTCCATTCGGTCGGTATTCATCCATGTCTGAAACGGGTCATATTTTAATTCTCTGCACCGGCAATATCTGCCGCAGCCCCATGGCGGAAGGTTTGCTGAAACATGCTCTGGCCGGTCAAACAGGGCCGCTCAAATCTCTCAAAGTTATCTCCGCCGGCGTCGCGGCTCGCCCCGGAGAAATGGTCTCTGAAAATTCCGTGCTCGCATTGAAAAAAACCGGCATCGATATCAGCGGACACCGTAGTCAGGCCGCTACCCAGGATTTGCTCGATGGCGCGCTGATCGTCTTTGGCATGACCGAGTCCCATCGCGCGATCATCCAAGCGCAAGGCACTCCCGTCCCCCGACACCTGTACCTTTTTCGCGAATTCCTGCCCCGCGCCGCTGATCAAGAAATTGGCGATCCCTATGGCGGCCCATTAAAAATCTATGAGTCTAGCCGTGATGAGATGGTGGAGGCGATCCCCAGCCTTATCGCTTTTCTTAAGACACTCGTGCGCGAAAAATAGGCTCGTTCTCTTTTCTCCTTCCCTCCCTCGTACTTTTCACCATGTCGCTCAACGCCACCCCGCTCGCCCAACTTGATCCCGCTGTCGCCGCTGCCATTGCGGCCGAATTTGCCCGGCAGGCGCATCACCTCGAGCTGATTGCTTCAGAAAATTTCACCTATCCTGCGGTCATGGAAGCGGCCGGCAGCGTCCTGACCAACAAATACGCCGAAGGCTATCCCGGCAAACGCTGGTACGGTGGCTGTGAATTTGTTGATCAAATCGAGACGCTGGCCATTGAGCGCGCTAAGCAGCTCTTCCAAGCCGAACATGCCAACGTTCAGCCCCACTCCGGCTCGCAGGCTAATTTTGCGGTCTACACCGCGATGCTCCAACCCGGCGATAAAATCCTCGGCATGAATCTGAGCCATGGCGGTCATTTGACCCACGGCAATCCAGCTAATTTTTCCGGTAAGCTTTATAAATTCTGCCAATACGGCGTGCGCGAGTCAGACGGACGCATCGATTATGATGAACTCGCGGCGGTCGCTGTCCGGGAGCAGCCCAAAATGATCACCGTGGGCGCATCGGCCTATTCTCGGATTATCGATTTTGCGCGCATGGGCGAAATTGCCCGCAGTGTCGGCGCGTTGCTCTTTGCCGATATCGCCCACATCGCCGGACTCGTCGCCTCGGGCCATCACCCCTCGCCCTTTCCGCACGCAGATTTTGTTACTACGACGACGCACAAAACGCTGCGCGGGCCACGCGGCGGCCTCGCGTTATGCAAAGCGGCTCACGCCAAAGCGATTGATTCCTCCGTGTTTCCCGGCGGGCAAGGTGGCCCGCTGATGCACATTATCGCGGCGAAGGCGGTGTGTTTTGGCGAATGCCTTAAACCAAGCTTCCAAACGTATTCCGGCCAGGTCGTCAAAAATGCCCAAGCGCTAGCGGCGGGAATGCTCAAGCGGGGCTACACTATTGTATCGGGCGGCACCGACAATCACCTGATGCTCGTCGATCTGCGCGCTAAATTACCCAACCTAACTGGTAAAGTCGCGCAAGAGACGCTCGAACGCGCAAATATTACGTGCAATAAAAACACGGTACCGTTCGAAACCCGTTCGCCCTTTCAAGCTTCAGGTATTCGCTTAGGCTCACCCGCTATGACCACCCGCGGAATGCAAGTGGCCGAGATGGAAGAAATCGCCAGCTTGATCGACGGCGTTCTCGTAGCCATCGGCACGGAGCACGAGGCCGCAGTTTTGGCGACCACGAAGGAACGCGTCATCAAGCTCACTTCACGGTTTCCGCTCCCTTACAAATTATAATCACGCGCCTCTGCTGCCCCACAGGCAGCCCGCTCAATCGCTGAGGGGGAATGGCGGGCAAATTCCCAGAGACGGCTCGACCCGCTAATTTCAGGCAGGCAACCGTCCGAGCCCAGGCTTACAAAAAAAGAACGGGCTTTGCTCGCGACCATGGTTTCCGCTAGGTTACGATCTTCCGTGATCCTCTTGCGCATAACCCACGTTATTTTTGCTCAATGAAGCCCTCTGCTGCCAGAATTAGCCGATCGCTTGAACTGCTGGCCGGTTTGGCTCTTGGGTTACTGCTGCTCGCCGGCTGCACCACGGCGCCGCGCCACGAACCGAGTAACCGGTGGGCAACCACTGAGCGCGTGATCATCCCGGCGCAGATTATTTCAAATTTCTTTGTCATCGCCTGTCCGACTAGCGATGGAACAACCCATCACTTTATCATTGATACCGGGTCGACTGCCACGCTGATCTCGCCGGCGCTCGCTCAGCGCTATCGCCAAAAAAATCCGCCGAAAGGACCCCCAAGCAAGGTTAAGGTGCGCTCCGCTAACGGCAGCGAAATCGCGCTAGAGCCAGTTCGCCTGCGCCGCCTGCCCCTCGGCGCGACCGCCTTTGAAAATGTTCCCGCCCTGCTCTTTGATTTCGCCGATCTCTCCGCCCATCTCGGCGTGGTGATCGATGGTCTGATTGGTTTTCCTGTTTTTAGCGACGTGCTCCTCACCCTCGATTATCCTCGCGCCCGCCTCGTCATTGCACCCTTACCGGTAACCGGCGCAATGCGCCCCACCTCGCCGCCCAGCTCGACGCTCATTTTTAGCCATGAGCATCCCACCCCACTTATTTCTCTGCAGATGGGCAACGAATCTTTCATTGCCCAAATCGACACCGGCAGCGATGGCAGCCTGAATCTAAATCCGGCAGGACTGCATCCGCGGTTCGTCCAGGCGCCCCGCGCCGGCACTCTCATCTCTTCACTACAAGGCGATCGACAGCCACTTACGGCGCGCCTGAATCAAAACGTACTGCTAGGAAACTATGTGATCGAACGTCCGATCGTCGATCTCTCCGAGCAACTCTCGTCGATCGGTGGAGAATTTCTGCGCCCCTTTATCGTAACCTTCGATCAACGCCGCCACCAAGTAACTTTTGAGTGTCCCACCCGTGGCCCCATCACCATGGAACCACGGCGCAGCACGGGACTCTCCTTCTCCCGCGCCCCGACTACTTGGCGCGTGCTGACCGTTATCCCCAACACCCCAGCCGAGCAATTTTCCATCAAAGCCGGCGACCTTTGCATTCGGATTAACGGCGAACTGGTCAAGGACTGGGACTACGTCCGCTATGCGGCGCTCGTAAAATCGACCGCAAAAATCACGTATACTTTTCTCGCTGGACCCAAAGAAATTGACCTAGAGCTGCCGGTATTCGAACTCGTCCCATAATCAGAAAATTGCCAAACAGCCCGAGGGCACCCGCTATCCCTTGATCAGCAAAAAGGCCCCCGCGCCATCGTGCCCATCCACCCAAGGATACGCCTGCATGCTGCGGGCCAACTTGAAAGGGCCGCCCGCCCGACTGTCGAAAAACGTTTTGATGACCTGCTCATTCTCCGTGGCATCAACACTGCACGTACTATAAACAATCCGGCCGCCTGCTTTCACGAGCCGCGCCGCGGCGTGCAGCAATTCCACCTGCTGTTCCGCATGTCGGGCAAAATCACCATCTTGTAGCCGCCATTTTACATCGATGCGGTGACGCATCACCCCGGTATTCGAACAGGGCGCATCGAGCAGCACGGCATCATAACTTTCCGGCAGATTAAGGTTTTTATAAAAAACGCTGCCCACCTTGGTGAGATCGGCCTCAATCATCGCCACCTCGACCCCCTGCGGTGAGCGCGCGAGATTTTCTTTTAGTCGCAGTAGCCGGAGATCGACTTTGCCCGGCTCAGCCGGCTGATCGAGCGCGACGATTTTCCCGGCCTTCATCACATCAGCGATAAAAAGACTCTTGCCGCCAGGAGCAGCACAAGCGTCCAAAATTACTTCGCCCGGTTGCGGCGCCAGCAAGTCGAGGCACAGTCGCGTTGAGGGGTCTTGTAAATAAATCACCCCCTCATTGGCCAACTGCCGAACTTCAGCCCACTTGCCCGCTTTCACTTCGTAAAAACCCGCCCAAGCGGTGGGCGCCAAAAATTCGGGCACCGCCCGTTCAGACTGAGCCGCGCCCGCGCCCGCGAAAGCCGGACGCCAGCGCGCATAAACCGGCGCCGGCTGCTGGTTCCAGCTGAGGAGTTGGCGCGTTATTTCCGGGCCAAATTGCCGCAACCAACGCGTCACCAGCCACTCGGGGTGCGCAAATTCGATGGCGAGATCGGTCGGCTTGACCGCTAAGCGCGCGGCCATTTTACGCATCACCGCATTAACCAACTTAGCCTCCTTAGGACTGGCGACAGACTTTGCCTGCTCCACCGCGTGATGGATAATTTTGGCAACAGCACCATCGCCCACGGCCTGAGTTTCGGCCGCACTCTCCAGTAATTCAAATCCCGCCACCAATAAGACAGCCCGCACCTTCGTACGCGGCGGATGCATCATGAGCCCATCCAAAGCAGCTTCGAGTCGGCTCGACCAGCGCACCACCCCATAAAATAAATGCTGGGCGCGGGCCCGCTCTTGCCCAGTGAGACCCGTCGCAAGTCCCTCCAGTAAAGCGTCCACCCGCTCTGATCGGGCTACCCAACGCTCCGCCAAGCCAACCGCCGCGACCCAGCCGCTAAGCGTATGCTTCGCCCCTTCCGAGGCTTTCTCCAAACCCTGTTTGACATCATGCTCCATTGTCCCCTCTACTAATCGGTTCACTGACTCGATAAGCAATATATGAATTCTGAAGCCATCTCCGCAATCATTGCCAAACACGCCACCCTGAAGACCTCCAAGGCTAAATTAGAGGCCATGGAAGCAGGCACCTATGTTGTCCACCGCAGCTGGGGATTTGGCCAAATCAAAGAATACGACGAGTCGGACATGAAGCTCGTCATCGACTTTAAAGGTAAGAAAAGCCACCGCATGGACCCTGCTTTTTGCGTCACCAGCATGGAAGTTCTCCCTGCAAAGCACATTTTGGCCCGCAAAGAGACCGAACCTAAGGTAGTTAAGGCCCTCATTGAAGATGATCCCATGCAATTGGTGATCGATACCCTTTCCGCTTATCCCAATAAAGCCGCTACTGCCATTGAGTTAGAGATTGTTCTCACTCAAGTTATTGGTGAGGAAAAATTTAAACGCTGGTTCTCCAGCGTTAAAAAGCAGCTCGTTAAAGATCCGCGCATTGGGGTACCAGCCAAGAAAACCGACTGCTATATTGTTCGCGCCGAGCCTGTTTCCGCTGAGTCGGAAATCATGGAGGAATTCACGAACACTCGGTCGGCGCGCCGCCGGATCTCCTTAGCGGAGGATCTTCTCGCAGCTTCGATTAAAGAGGAATCCAAGGCCTCCCTTTCCAAGGTGCTCAACGGCATCACTGAAGCGGTGCGCGACAGCAATCAATTGGATGCCGCCGAGCGCCTCTACGGCGCTTTTGTACGCGACGAACTCGCCAAAATCCTCGGCCACGAAAATTCTTCTGCGAACCCTAGCCAAACCGATTTGATCAAGGAAGTTCGTGGCCTTACCGCCATCGCGGAGAAAATCCCCGTTCATTTCCAATCTCGCTTCCTCGACCTCGTCAAAGAGACGCACCCGCTAGAATGGCGTGAAATCGTTTTCGCCCTGCTGAAAACTTCGCAGGGGAAATTCACCACTGAGTGTATTAATTTCCTGATGGAAAATGGGCAAGCCGATGAACTCGCGGCCGCCCTGAAGCGCTGGAAGACAGAACAGAATCTCCGCGCCCCCGTCTTGCTCTGGGTAATTAAGAATCGCCATTCCAAGAAATTCTCCAAGCTGCTGAATGATTTGGTCACGCCCCGCCTGCTCGGCGCCATTTTCTTCGCCATCGATTACGAGGCGTTGAAATCAGCCGGCACTCGCCGCATTCCGCTCGGGGAAGTCTTGAGCGATGACCCCGATCTGATCTCCGACTTGCTTTCAACCGCCGATACGGAAACCGCCCGCGACCTCGCGAATAGCCTGTTGCTCAACCAAGGCTTCGAGGAACTCACCAAGAAATCGCTGCTCGCCCGCTTCATTAAGCTGTTTCCTTCGCTCCAATCACTCGTTTCCAGCGACGCCGGCACCAAGGATGAACAGTTTCTTGTTTCGCGCGAAAGCTACGAACACAAGCGGACAGAATACGAGGAAATCGTTTCCAAACGTATTCCCGATAACTCTAAGGCAATCTCGATCGCCCGCGAACACGGCGATCTCAAAGAAAACTCCGAGTTCAAGATGGCCAAGCAAGACCAGTCCGTCCTCATGGGCCAGAAGGCCCAACTTGAGCGCGATCTAGCGCGGGCCCGGATCACCGATTTTTCTGAAGCCAGCACCGATGCAGTGAGCGTCGGGACCATCGTTGATTTACGCGATGTCGCGAGTGGCAAAGCCGTTCGCTATAGCGTACTCGGGGCCTGGGACAGCGATCCTGATAAGCACATTCTCGCCTACAAGACCCCCCTCGGCCAGGCGATCATGGGCAAGAAAATTGGCGAACATGTGAAACTCAAGATCGGTGCAACCAATCACGAGTACCAGATCGCGGGCATTGTTCGTTACAACGATAGCAAAAAAGGCTGAGTCACTGGCCCAAGCCCGCTAGCGCACTTGGCCGAGCGGGATTACGAGACCCGCTCTGAGTTAATTTTTCGCGTCTTGTCATTCTGGGCCCAGCCCAGAATGTCCTTGGTCCTACCCTGCCGTGAATTCTTCTTGGGAAACCCTTAAAATACTTTCCGATCCCACTCGGCTGCGCCTGCTCGCCTTGCTGCTGAAGGAAGAACTCTCCGTCGCCGAATTGCAGGAAATTCTCGGCATGGGCCAATCGCGTATTTCCTCCCAACTCGCACTCCTGCGCCAAGCCGGCTTTGTGGCCGATCGGCGCGAAGGTAAAAAAGCCTTCTACTCACTCCGGCCCGACCTGCCCAATGGCACCCTGACTCTGCTTAAAGCCGCCGGCGAATCAGTCGCCGCCCTGCCTGAATCCACGGAAGACTCCAGCAACCTCAATCGTAGCCTGCAAAAACGCCGGCAGCTCTCGGAACAATATTTTAACCTGATCGCCGGTCGGCTGGGTAAAAATCACTGTCCCGGCCGCTCGTGGGAGGCCATTGGCCAACTTGCGCTGCGCTTGGTACCGGCCATCACGGTGGCCGATCTCGGCGCCGGCGAGGGACTCATCTCTCAACTCCTCGCCCATCGCGCCGCGCGCGTCTGGTGCATTGATAATTCCGCCAAGATGGTCGCCGTCGGCTCGCAGCTAGCGAAAAAGAATGGGCTGGCGAACCTAACTTATAAACTTGGCGACATCGAACAAGTGCCGCTGCCCGATGAATCCGTTGATCTCGCGATTCTTTCGCAAGCCCTGCATCACGCCAGCCACCCGCAGACAGCGGTCAACGAGGCCCACCGTATTCTCAAACCTGGCGGTCAACTACTCGTGCTTGATCTCAAAGCCCACAGCTTCGAAAAAGCCCACGAGCTCTACGGCGATCTCTGGCTCGGCTTCAAGGAAAGCACGCTGCATGGGTGGCTTAAGAAAGCCGGTTTTCAAAAAGTAGAAGTAGAGACGGTTTCCCGCGAAGCTCATGAGCCCCATTTTGAAACCCTGCTCGCTAGCGGCGTGAAGAGCAGCAAGTAGGACCCCAAGAGCGCCGTCCAGAGCAGCCGCAAAGCCCTTCCTCTGACCGACAACCGATCGCTGCAGAAGCAAGTCACGGGGACTGCTAAGAAAATTTAACGGCGAGAAATAAAAGCGCCTTGCCGAGGAGAATCCTGTGCCACATTGTTTTATTTGTTCGTGTCAGTTCTACCCCCCTCAACCCCACTAAACGATTATGAGTAACGAGCATGCTAATCTCGCGCCCGTCGCACCCAATGCGCAGCGCCTCCTCTGGGCCGGTTTCGCGGCAATTTTTGCCGCCGGCGTAGGTTTCGCCATCCGTGGCGGAATTTTTGATAACTGGGGCAAAGAGTTCGGCTTCACCGCCACCCAACTCGGCGCCATCGGTGGCGCCGGCTTCACCGGGTTTTGCTTTGGGATCATCAGCGGCGGCCTGATTGTCGACAAAGTGGGGTACGGCAAATTAGTGCTCACCGCCTTCGTCCTCCATATGGTTTCGGCTTTCGTCACCTTTGGCGCGACGACCCCCGCGAATGCCTACCAGATGCTAACCATCGGGATGTTTATCTTCGCCTTCGCCAACGGCGCGCTGGAAGCGGTCGCTAATCCACTCGTCGCCACCCTGTTTCCCCAAAATCGCACGCACTATCTTAATATCCTACACGCCAGCTGGCCGGCCGGCTTAGTGGTGGGCAGCCTCTTGGGTTGGATCTTAGACGACAAAATTGGGCTCAATTGGAAAATTCAGCTCTCCCTCTATCTTATCCCCACCGTTGTCTACGGCTTGATGTTCATTGGTCAGAAAATGCCGAAATCAGAAGCCTCCCAAAATGGCGCGAAGTTCAGCGAGATGTTTAAAGATGTCGGCCTCTTGGGCTCACTGGTGGGCTGTTACCTTGTGACGCTATTTTGCTCCGGACCACTGGGCTTACCGGCGTCATACAGCTACGGAGTCGCCGGCGTACTGATGATCGCCGTGGCGGTCATCACCAAATTCTCCCTCGGTTCTATTCTGCTCTTCGTGCTCTTTATCGCTCACGCTATGGTTGGCGCGGTTGAGCTTGGCACCGATGGCTGGATTCAAAATATCACGGGCAACCTCTTTACTTCTGAGCAGGGCAAATTCCTGTTTATCTGGACCTCAGCCATTATGTTTAGCCTGCGCTTCTGCGCTCACTGGATTGAGAAAAACCTCAAACTCTCGCCCGTTGGCCTGCTTGTAGTGTGCTCTATCCTCGCGGTGGTCGGACTACGCCTGGCCAGTGGAATGCAGACCTTCGTCATGGCCTTGATCGCACTCGGCATTTATGCCGTCGGCAAAACCTTCTTCTGGCCCACTATGTTGGCCGTCGTATCTGACCGCTACCCGCGGTCCGGCGCGATCGCCATGTCCATCATGGGCGGCATCGGGATGCTCTCCGCTGGTCTCATCGGCGGTCCTGGCCTCGGCTACAGCAAGGATCGCTACGCCGCTGAATCCCTCCAGCAAACCAATCCAGCCGCCTACCAAACAGTGCAGGCGGCCGCTCCTTCGAAATTCCTTTTCCTCGATCCCGTGAATGCCATCGACGGCACGAAACTCGCCGAAGCTAAGGAAGCGAAAGCTCCCACCGACGCCCAAAAAGCTATCGTGTTGGCCGATCAAACCGGCGATCGCATGACCCTCAAGGCGGATTCCTATATCCCACTCGCGATGGCGATAATCTTCCTCGGCGTGCTGCTCTATTTTAAGAGCATCGGTGGCTACAAAGTGCTGAAGCTGGAAGAGCAAGCGTCGACCTAGCTCTCGCCAATCACACGCTAGATTATGCAGCGGGCCGAAGGGCCCGCTTTTTTATTGGCTAACTTTGGGCGCAAGCGAGACCAGGCATCAAGGCCAAGCAAACCAAGCCGTCGCAGAAAGAAAATTCGCGACGGGGGCCGGACGAAAAAAGAGCCCAGATAAATTCGCGACCATGAGCCACCAGCGGCTCAATTGGCCTGCATGCGGGCGTGGTAAAAAGCCTCAATCAGCGCATGAGTTTTCTTGGCTTCGGTCTGCGCCAGCGCGGCTTGCGCCAGCTCTCTGGCGTCACTCATTTTTAATGCCCGGATAAGATATTTAGCCGTCGGCAATAACGAGGGGGTCATACTCAGCTCATCAACCCCTAAGCCCAGCAACAAAGGAACATACTTCGCATCTCCCGCCATCTCACCACACACGCTGACTTTAATTTTTCGCGCATGGCCCGCGGTAATAATCTGCTGCAAGACGCGCAACACCGCGGGATGCGCCGGATCATAAAGCGGGGCGACCCGGCTATTACCTCGATCGATCGCGAGCAGGTACTGGATTAAATCATTGGTCCCGATGCTAAAAAAATCGCATTGGCCCGCCAAGAGATCACTCGCAATAGCGGCACTCGG
>NEUY01000025.1 GCA_002304425.1 Opitutia bacterium Tous-C10FEB | reverse complement strand
TAAAGTGGCGCCGAATAACGCCCTCCCCGCCATCGGAGCCGCCGCGGCTCTGCAAATTGATTGGGATCGCCGGCGTGCCATCAGTCGACACCACTCGGGCGCGCATCTGATTCATTGGGCGCTCCGAAAAATGCTCGGGACGCATGTCCGTCAGTTTGGGACGCACAAAACCCCCGACCGCATGCGCTTTGATTTCACGCATTTCGAAGCCCTCACCCACGCTCAGCTCAAGGAATGCGAGCAGCTGATTAACGCTAAAGTGATTGATAATGCCCCCGTCACTTCCGCCGAAATTGATTACGATAAAAAACCGGCGGCCGCCCTCGCCTTCTTTGGCGATAAATACGGTAAGCGCGTTCGACTCGTCGATATCGGCGGTTACTCCAAAGAGCTTTGCGGCGGCACTCATGTTGCTACGACCGGCGAAATTGGCGTCATCAAAATTGTGGCCGAAATGGCCATTGCCGCTGGCACCCGGCGCATTGAAGCCGTTTGCGGGCAAGCCGCGCTGGATTATATCGCGACCAAAGAGGCCGCGCTTGCCACCGTTAGCACCCGTCTGAATGCGGGGGTTCAAGATGTCGTGCAAAAATTCGAATTAGTCCTCACGCACCAAAAAGAGCTGGAACTGAAACTAAAAGCCTTTGAGGCCAAAGCATCCGCGGCCCTCGCCGAGGAACTTGCCCACACGGCGATCGCTAAAGATGGACTCCAGTGGGTTTCGGCAGTGGTTGTCACTGATTCACCCGAGACCCTGCGCTCACTTGGCAGCCAAGTATTGCATAAAATTGAACACGGAGTTGTTCAGCTCGGGGCAAATTTTGACGGTAAAGTCAGCCTAGTGGCTTACTGTTCTCCTGCCGCGATCAAGGCTGGTCATCAGGCCGGTAAGCTTATCGCTGCGCTTACGGCCAAACTTGGCGGCAAAGGCGGCGGCAAACCTGATTTCGCGATGGGCGGTGGTGGTGACGCCAGTAAGTTAGCTGACATCATTAAAATCTGACCGGCGCGGAACCCCGGCCTAGAAATATTTGGTTAAGCGGTCGCAGCCTAAGGCATCAACCGATTGATCTGCCAAGATTCCGCCGCTTCTTGCCGATAAACAAATCGATCGTGCAGACGGCTGGGCCGACCTTGCCAAAATTCAAACGTTTGCGGGACTATGCGATAGCCGCCCCAAAATTCCGGTAAGGGCACTGCGCCCACTGGGAATTTATTTTTCATCTCGGCAAATTTTTCTTCAAGCAAAGCGCGCGTCGTAATGACCTGACTTTGCCGCGAAGCCCACGCTCCGATTTGACTCTCGTGGGGCCGGCTAAGAAAATACTTCAAGGATTCCGCGGTGGAAATTTTCTCCGCGCGGCCCCGCACGTTGACTTGCCGCTCCAAGGGCAACCATTGAAAAAGACACGCCACCTGGGTATTAGCCGCGAGATCGCGCGCCTTGGCGCTCGTGTAGTTGGTGTAGAACACCAAACCCCGCGCATCAAAACCCTTCAGCAAAACGGTGCGCACGCTGGGTGCACCCGTCGCTGAGACGGTGGCCAGGGCCATCGCATTGGGTTCCAGCAATTCGGTTTCGATGGCCTCCCGCATCCAAAGGTCAAATTGCAAGAAAGGATCAGCGTGAAGATCAGCCAGATCGAGCGAGCGACTGGCATACTGGCGGCGCATGGCGGAAAGATTCACCAGAAAACTATGCGCAGCTTATCGCCAAATCGCAAGCATCCGTGAGCACAGGTCATCGTTGACGTGTAGATGCGTTGTGTTTGCTTAAGCTAATGATTGCGCCGCCCTCTGCTGCTAACGCGCTGTGTGTGCTGCTCGCCTTCGATGCGAGCAACCGATTGGCTGTGCGCCGAGCTGGCACAAAATTTGGACACGCGTTTGTCGGCCCAGATGAAATCATGGCCCAAGCGAGGCTCGCGAGTTGCTTTGCCACTGCGCTGCCCCCGGTCCAGTTTTTTACCGCTGCGACTAATGGCCTAAGTTATCGAATTTTTTTCACGCAAGTTGTCGGCGCCCCACTCGACGTTGAAGTAGAATATCACACCCTCGATCAGTTGGCCGATAACCGAGCGACCTTGGCTCCCTCCTTAGCGGCGGTCCTAGACCAACTGGGGCCGCACCTGATTGCCGTCCCCTACTTGCATCTCGGAGAGGACGACTTCATCTACCGCTTTCGCGCGGAGCGGGATCGGAACCGTGATATCTACCAGCAGGACCCAGCCGCGCGGGCGCTTTACCAAAGTGGATTATGCGAAGCCATCAAGGCTTTGGCCCGAACGAATGAGCGTTCCGCTTCGCAACCCGCCACCCTCGATTTCGGCGCCGTCAGTTATGTGATCCCCAGTCATTTCGGCTTTTGTCTTGGGGTTAAAAATGCCATCGAGCGGGCCTACGAAACCCTGGCGGAAAACCCCATCAAGCGAGTCTTCATGCTGAGTGAGTTGATTCATAATTCTTTTGTGAATGATGATTTACGACGACGCGGTTTGCGTTTTCTCCAGACGGACAAAGGTCAGCCCTACACCACCGACGGAAAAATAGCCGTCGCCGGTCACACCGCCCCGCTCCTCTGGGCTACCCTAACCTCGGAAGATATTGTCATCATCCCCGCCTTTGGGGCTACCGATGAAGACAAGAAGAAATTAGTCCGCAAAGGCATTCGCGTCGCGCAATATGATGCCACCTGTATGCTGGTGGAAAAGGTCTGGAAAGCCGCCCGCACTTTTGGTCGCGAAGGCTACACCGTAGTAATTCACGGCAAGAGCGAACACGAGGAGACGAAAGCCACTTTCTCTAATACCCGCCGTCACGCGCCCTCCATAATCCTGCGCAATCTCGCGGAAGCCGAAGTTCTGGGCGACTACATCACGGCACCCAGCCGCGAAAAATGCGCCGCCCTCCTCAGTCGATTTGCGGGTCTGCATACGCCAGACTTTGATCCTGATCGTCATCTCGATCGGCTTGCCGTGGTTAATCAGACCACCCTCTTGATGAATGAAACCTCCGCGATTATCGATTATTTCAAAAACCTCTTTGTTAAGAAATACGGCGAGAGCGAGGGGCCAACTCATGTCGGGGGCGCCGGCAAAAAAGATACCCTCTGTTATGCCACCCAAGTTAATCAGGACGCCTTGCAGCGCGCCCTGAGTGAACCGCTGGATGCGGCCTTTATCGTCGGGGGAAAGAATAGCTCGAATACTTATCAGCTCTACCGCTTGTGCGAACAGAAGCTAGGAAACCGGGCCTTCTTCATCCAATCAGAGGCTAACATTCAGTCCCGTGATTCGGTTGAGCATTATGTCTTCTCTGCCGCGACCAGCCAAGGTGCTCACACCGAATTACACCCCCTCTGGCCCGGCGACGACACCCCCAAGCGGGTGTTAATCACGGGCGGAGCTTCTTGTCCCGACGGTCTGGTCCAGCAAGTAATCACGCGGATCAATTCATTCTTCCCCCCGCAGCGCCTCCGAAGTGTGGAGGCCGTGATCACCGGGCTCACCTCTCCCACCGGCTAAGATTTGGGCGGTTGCAGGCGAGATCGGCCAAGGCATTTTTGAATCGCCGAGCGAACTACGAACGTTGCGCGGGGAATTTAATCTGACCGCCGGACCCCGTTGTACGCGCTCAGAATTTGACCGAGATACCGCCGCGGATACCGACCGTGCTGCCCAAGTCGATGCGCGCGGTGCGCGCGCCCACGGTTTGATCATAGCCGTCAAATTTTTGCGCCGTGATACCACCAAACAAGCCCGTGCGCTCATTGGCCAGCCATTCTAAATTGAGATCAGCGTATAGGCCGCTGAGAAATTTGCTCGTCGCGCTTACTTCGGTGATGGAAACCTCCGTCTCAACCTCGGGGGATTTAAAGCTTTCCGTCGCACTGTAGTTGGTGCCGGCATAGGCCCCCGCCAGACCGAGACTGGCGGTCAAACCGAGGCGGTCAGTTAATTGCGTCCGTAAAGACGGACCAACCTTCACCATAAAATAAGCGCCCTTAACCTGCCAGTTGCCGTTGACGGTTGCTCCGCCGACCAAGGCGGAGGACGTAGAAAGTGAGCCCACCGGAACTGCGCTGAGGGGCGTGGTCGACTCAAGTCCGAGCGTCACTAAATCACCGGCTGGATTAATGAAGTCGATTAATTTGGGTGCCGTGTAAGTGTCCGTTAAGGAAGTCACGGGAGCGGGCAAACCATTCAGGGAGTAGAAATCGGTGTAAGTATGCAAGGTGGAGCGAACATCGCCGCTCACCTTGCTATTGATGTCATTGAGGGAGATGCCGGTGGTTACGCTCCACTCGGTGCGTTTAGCGATTTTCCCCAACCTGCGCGCATACTGAATTTCCACTCCGCCGTTAACCCCTTGTTTGGCATCGCGGAAACCGCCGTCGGAGGTGGCGCTGTAACTGCTGAAGGCGATGTAGCCCGGCTTGAGGGCTGCCTGGGTCGGTGAGCCGTAGGACCAGTTGCGCGTAAGACCCGTGGCGTACTTTAAAAAATTACCGACGATGGTGTTGGTCATGATATCGTCGGCGGTGCCCAAAACGGCGTCGGGACCAGCAAGCGCCCCATTTATCGAAGTCTGATAGCGACCACCGCCGAGATCTGTCGTGGTGGTGAACGTTTCATCATCGCGGACGCCATCAAGACCGACGGCTCCGTTGTTATAAACCCGCTTAGCGGCGCCATCACTCGCTGGGGCGATCGTGGTATTTACCGGCACGGCGCCGAGTTTACCGAAACGGATATTAGGACCAGAAGTGAGTATCCGAAAACCAACTGTCACATTACTTTGGGGAGTATATACTTCAGAACTTGAGCGGGCGAGGGCCTCCAAGCGTTCCTCTTCGTTGGCGCTCAATTCTTGAGCGGAGACGTAAATTGGGAGGCAGAGCAGCGCGAATAGGGCGGCAGTTGGCAGCGAACGAAGGGTCATGTTGCGGAAGGACATAAAGAGGGTAAACCCACTTGGAAAGGCCAAATTCAATAAGGTTCCTTGGAGCATTTAAATAGCTTAGGCAGCGCAATTTTTACGCTCGTCCCCTACTCGCAGGTTATTTCCGGACCAACTTCAGGCGACCTAACCTAGGCCGAGTGGGCTTGGATCTTCCGCAGGAGAGCCGCTGCGCTAAGTTGAACAAATTCTTCCCGTTCTTAAATCAAATGACTAATTTAACTAAACATTTATTTATTGCGATAGAGACGATGCGCAGCGGTGCTTAATTATTGTTTCCCTCGACACAATTTGCGCAAAACTGAGCCCCATGAACGAGCTAAGTCTCCAAGAAAAATATGCCCCGAACAGTCTGTGTTTCGGGTGCGGCCCCGCTAACCTTCAGGGTTTGCTGATCAGCAGTTTCGTTCGAGGGGAAGTGGTGGTGGCGAGTTGGCAACCAGAGCGATACCATGAGGCCTTCCCGGGCATGTTAAATGGCGGGATTATTGGGACGTTGCTTGATTGCCATAGCAATTGGACCGCCGCGTGGCATCTGATGCAAATGAAGCAACTCACCCAACCGCTCTGCACGGTGACAGCGGACTACGCGATCAAGCTGCTGCGGCCGACTCCTACTAATGAGCCCGTGGAGTTATCGGCGAGGGTCGTGGAAGCTACCACGGATCGGGCGGTGATTGAAGGTGTGCTCACGGCCGCAGGTAAGCCGCGTGCGACCTGTCGGGGGACTTTTGTCGCAGTTCAACCTGGACATCCAGCCTACCATCGTTGGTGAGCCGGACGACCCCACCCGTTAGAATATATTTCAACCCGACCTCGATAGGAAAATAAAGAGGGGGCACGGTCGCCGTATGTAGTTTACTTACATCGAGAAGTACGTGATGTATACATTCTTATTTACTTGGACGTAACAAAGAATACACGCAATCGTCTTAATTTAGTGCGAAAATAGCGTATGTCCCACCCCGCTAAAATCCTCGCCGTTGATGATGAACCCGCGCTCACGGATTTGATGCAGTACCATTTGGCGCGGGCCGGTTATGATGTGACGACGGCGGCGAATGGTTGGGAGGCCCTTGATGCGATCAAACGCTCTCGGCCTGACTTGATCCTCCTCGATCTCATGTTGCCTGATCTGGATGGATTTGGCGTTTGTGAGATCCTCCGTCGCGATCCGCTGACGGCGATGATTCCGATAATTATCGTCTCAGCGTGGGCCTCACCCGATTCGCGCAATCTTGGTTTAGAGTTGGGGGCACTGGATTATCTGACCAAGCCCTTCAGTCCCCACGATTTGGTGCAGCGCGTGAACCACCTGATGCAGTCGCGAGCTGATTTGCGGGAAAAAGCAGGAATTAAAATTCCGCCCAGCTAACAATTAATTGGCGCACCGTAGCTGAATAGCTGACCCTTGTTAGATCGGCCGAGGTGCCAGGGAGTTTGTGACTACTGCGTCGCCACCCCGCTGGTACCCCGCTCAGGGATAGATGATATGAGCGCCAGGATGATTGGTAGGGAATAAATTCTTCGTGGGATCGAATTCAAGATTCCGATCATTCGCCGTCGGATTAAAATAATAGGTGAACTGCAGTGAGCCTTGAGCTCACGGCTTGTTCGAACATAGGGCGCACGGGCTTTGCTTATCGCAAGGTCTAGCTGGCTCAGAGTCTGTCGCCCGATTCCCCCGTTACTGATTCCGGAGAGAATTTTACTGTCCCTGTGTGTGGGTAAATTTTTTCCGTGTGTTTATCGTGGGCCCGGTTAACGGTTTTACTGCATGCGCTTTTATAAATACCACGCTCTAGGCAACGATTACATTGTGCTGAATCCCGCAAATTTTCCCGGCTGGTCAGCACCAAACTGCGAGCAGATCCGCGTGATTTGTCACCGCAATTTTGGCGCAGGCTCCGATGGGATTCTCTGGGGCCCCCTGCCCTCGACCAAGGCTCAGTTTGGTTTGCGCATCTTTAACCCCGATGGCTCCGAAGCGGAAAAATCAGGCAATGGTCTACGAATTTTCTCCCGCTTCCTGTACGATCAAAAGCTCGTCAGCGAAGCACCGTTCACGATCGAAGTCCTGGGTGGCGTCGTCTCCTCCCACGTAGGCGCGGCCGGTCAACGCATCATGGTGGAAATGGGCCGCGTCACTTTTCAGAGCGACCGAATCCCCGTGGCCGGGCCCATTCGCTCCGTCCTCAACGAGAAATTCACCATCCATGATCGTGAATTCATTTTCTCGGCGGCGGGGATCGGCAATCCGCACTGCGTCATGATTCTGCCGGAAATTTCCGCGAGTCTCGCGACCACCTATGGTCCCGCGATCGAGATCCATCCGAATTTTCCGAATAAGATTAATGTGCAATTCCTCAAAGTGATCGACCGGCAGAATGTCCAAATCGAAATTTGGGAGCGCGGCGCAGGTTACACGCTCGCCTCAGGCAGCAGTTCGAGTGCCTCGGCGGCGGTGGCGCATAAATTGGGGTTGGTCGATGCACAATTAACCGTGCACATGCCCGGGGGCCAGATTGCCATCGAGATCGCGCCTGATTTTTCCATCAAGATGAGTGGACCCGTCACGCGCGTGGCCGAAGGCGTCATGCACGCGGAATTATTTACGACGAAGGTCTGATCCTTGAACGGAGCCATACCGCCCTCATGAATGCCCGCCCCATCCCGCTCGCGCCCGTGCTGGGTTGGCCCCGCGGGGTGAGCGGGGCGCTCAGCTGCGAGCGGCTCGGGTCGCAGTGGCGCGATAATTCGGATCTAGCGCATAGCGCCGCTGGTGCGTGAAATTTTAGCTCAATTGTCCCCCAACGGAATCTGATTCATGCCCCTCGCTGTCACCAAACAAGAAAAAAGAATTCTCGTCGTAGTCGCAGCCCTCATCGTGCTTGGCTTGATCGGGCAGCTCGTGTTGTGAACTTGCATTACGATTGCTAATCACGGAGAAATCAAAAACGTGGGCATCCCTGCTGAAGGCGGGAACGTATAGTATGAAATGTTTCAAGCCATTTTACCTCGATTTGCGCTGCTCGCGTCACTTGCCCCGCAGAGCAAGGCAGAGCTATGGAGCCCTATGACGGATCCAGCGCCTAGTCCCATTGGCGATGAGGCCCAAGCTCATGCGCAAGCCCGGCTGCTGGCCGCCATGGCGATCGGCGAGCAAGCCGCGTTAGCCCAACTCTATGATTCGCTCGCCAAGCCGTTGTACTCGCTCGCGTTTCGGGTGCTGAATAATGCCAGCGAAGCGCAAGATGTCGTGCAGGATGTTTTTGTGCAGCTCTGGAAAAAAGCCTCCAGCTATGAACAGAGTCGCGGCTCAGTTTTTAGCTGGGCGGTTACCTTAACCCGCAATCGTGCGATCGATCGCGTACGCATGCGCAAGCGGCGAGCTGAATTGCTGGCGGAATCAGCGCCCGATATTCAGCCCATGAATCTTAATGGCGGTCACGACTCAGCTCATTCGCTTTGGCTGCAGGAAAAAGCTGAAGCAGTTCGCGGCGCCTTGGCCCAACTGGGACCAGACCAGCAGAAAGCCATCGAACTCGCCTACTTCAGTGGTCTTACGCAGCAGGAAATTGCGGTCAGCCTCAACGCCCCGCTCGGAACAATCAAAGCCCGCATTCGGCGCGGTCTGCGGCAACTTCGGGAAATCATCCCCTTTCATCTATGATTACCGAGCGCCAAGAAGAATTAGCGGCCCTGCACGCCTTCGATCTGCTCGATGCAGCGGAGAGGTTGGCTTTTGTGACGGAGCTCGCCGCCAACCCCGAGCTCCAGGTGCTCGTGGCGCGACTTGCGGCCACCGCTGCTACTCTCGCGCTCAGCGGGGCTCAGCTCAATCCTCCCGCGGAGCTCAAGCAAGCCGTTCTCGCCGCGTGCTTGGCGGCACCTTTAATTCAACCTGATAAGCCCATGGATGCTAAAATAGTCTCATTTTCATTTTTCAAATTAATCCCTTGGGCGGCCGCGGCTGCGCTCGCGCTCGCGACCGCTTGGTTTGCCCGCGAAAGCACGATGCTGCGCGAGGAGAATAGTGCACTCCGGACCGAACGCCAACTAGCGGAAGTCGCTTATAAAATGGCGCAAAATCAACTCAGCTCCCGCTCATTACTCGCGGAGAAAATGATCGCGAGCCTCGGTGATAAATTGCACCGCGCCGAAGATCTCGCCCGACTCAAAGTCACGGCGCTAGCTTCACTCGCGGGTAACACTAAAGAAGCTCAAGTGATTGCGGTCTGGGATCCGGAACAGCAACTGGGATTGCTCACGATGGAAAAGCTGCCGGCTATCGCTGATACGCAGGATTATCAAATCTGGATCGTCGATCCCGCCTATCCTAATCCCGTCGACGGCGGCGTCTTTCATGTCAGCCAAGATGGCCGCGTGATCTTGCCCTTCAAGCCCGCGCAACCCGTCACCCAAGCCGCGGCGTTTGCGATCAGTTTAGAAAAGAAAGGCGGCGTACCGGTAGCGGTTGGACCGATCGTGCTGTTGGGCAAATAAATTCCCTTTCATCGGTAACGACGGCTGCCGCAGCTAAAAATCCCGCGCTGGCTGTTACTTGACACCCGTCGGCGCTCCGCAAGGATTTGCGGTCATGATTATCAAACCGAAGGTCCGGGGTTTTGTCTGCGTAACCGCCCATCCCACTGGCTGTGCGGCGCATATCCAACAGCAAATCGACCACGTTAAATCGAAGGGCCCCATCAAGCAGGGACCGAAAAATGTCTTAGTGATCGGGGCCTCCACTGGCTACGGCTTAGCCTCCCGCGTAACCGCTTCCTTCGGCTCAGGCGCGGCGACCTTAGGAGTTTTTTATGAGCGCCCGTCAGAAGAAGGGCGTCCAGCTACCCCCGGTTGGTATAATTCCATCGCTTTCACCCGGGCGGCCCGCGCGGCGGGTTATTACGCCGAGAATATCAATGGCGATGCTTTCTCTGAAGCCATTAAGCAACAGACCCTTGCCCTGATCGCGCGCGACATGGGACCGATTGATCTTGTGGTTTACTCCCTCGCCTCCCCGCGCCGCACGCATCCCAAAACCGGCGCGGTCCATAAATCTGTACTCAAACCACTCGGCGCACCTTACACGAATAAGACAGTCGATACCGATAAGGCCATCGTCAGCGAAGTGACCATCGATTCAGCCACTGAAATGGAGGCTACGGATACCGTCGCCGTCATGGGTGGCGAAGATTGGGAGATGTGGATTCAGGCGTTAACTGACGCCAAGCTCCTTGCTCCTGGTGCTACCGCCGTCGCCTATTCCTACATCGGCCCGGTGCATACTTGGCCCGTCTACAAAGATGGCACGATTGGCGCCGCGAAGGTTGACCTCGAGCGCGCCGCCACGGCCATCAACGCCAAGCTCGCCGCTCATGGCCAAGGGCGCGCTTTCATCTCCGTCAACAAAGCGCTGGTCACGCAGGCCAGCTCGGCCATCCCCGTGGTACCGCTGTACATCGCGATTCTCTATAAGGTCATGAAAGCAAAAGGCACCCATGAGGGTTGCATCGAGCAGATGCAGCGGCTTTTTGCCACCCAGCTTTATAACGGCAGCAAACTCCAATGCGACAGCGTAGGCCGCGTACGGGTCGATGACTGGGAAATGCGCCCAGAAATCCAAGATGCCATTTCCGCGATTTGGCCTCAGGTCACGACTGAGAATCTCGCAACTTTGACTGACATTGCCGGCTACCAGACTGAGTTCCTGAAGCTCTTTGGCTTCGGCCTCCCCGGCGTGAATTACGACGCTGAGGTCGAGCCACATATCACCTTTTGAGGCTGTGCTGGTGGGCGGGGCCCGCCCCAAAGAGGCGGGCAACAAGGTTATCAATTTGCAGTATAGTGAAAAACCACTATCCCTCTTTTTATGAAATCCCCCGCGTCACTCCTTCTCGCTGCGGTGCTCGTGACCAGCGGCTGCCAGTTGGCCAATCAGCCTGCTCCGGTCCCCGTAATCGACAACGTCAGCGTTAGCTTTCAAGAACCGGATAATTTCACGGATGTCAGTGACTCATTTGGCGGAAGCACGAGCCAATATTATCTCGATTTAATCAGCGAGCATTTGAAGAAAACCGCCACGGGTCGCTTGGCCGAGGGGCAGAAGCTTAGCGTTACTTTTACCGATATAGATCTCGCGGGCGACATCCCCCCCGGTCGGACCGACAATGTTCGTTTCGTGCAATCAATCTATATTCCCCGCATGCAACTCACCTTCGAATTGAAAGACGCGAAGGGGACGACGTTGCGGCAAGGCGAGCGGCGCCTGATCGATTTAGATTTTCAGTCAAAAATGACTTCCTTCATGGATCGAAATGAGCCGCTCAACTACGACAAGGAAATGCTCGCAGACTGGGTGAAGCGCGAGTTTCCGCTGAAAGGTTAAGGCGCGCTTGCCGGCACGCTGAGCGACTGCCCGTTGTCGCTGGCGGTTAAGTTTAAAATAAATGGGCCGGCAATTTTAGCCCAGGCCTCGGCCTTCGGATGCCGCCCCGCCCCCTCGCCAAATGCAAGACGGAGCATAGCGGTGTCGATGACGCCCGGATTGAGGGCGATGGCGGCTAGGCCGGCCGGGAGTTCTTGCGCCAGCGCGAGGGTCAGACCTTCGATGGCATATTTACTGGCGCAATAAGGCGCCACCTCCGGCGAAGTGCTGCGCCCCCAGCCCGAGCTGAGATTAACAATGATGCCAGTTTGGCGGGCGACCATCGCGGGCACAAAATGACGAAGCACATTCGCCACGCCCTTGATATTGACATCAATCACCCGATTAAATTCCGCCGCAGGCACCGACCAGAGCGGCGCCGGAGTATTTATGAGCGCAGCGTTATTGATCAAAATATCGGGAGCGCCGTAACGCGCACTGATCTTTTCCGCCCAGAGCGCGACGCGATTTTCTTCCGTCACATCGAGGGCCGTAAAATCGTGCGGCGCTGGGTAACTAAAACGAAGGTTAAGAATTTCGGCACTACGACCACAACCGATGATGGTATGTCCCTGCGCGATATAAAATTCAGCCAGAGCCCGACCGAGCCCACGCGTGACACCGGTAATCAGGATGTTCATGGGGAAATGAGGAAGAGTATGCGGGAGGCGCGCAAATACTTACCACCACCGCAAAACCTCAACGCGACTGCAGGCGGATTTTATTCAAACCCTGCTTACGGCAAGTATCCATGGCTTGGGTAACGAAGCGCAGGGGGGTGTTTTCGTCCGAACGAATCACCACCGTGACATCTTTGCTGATGCGGCCGATCTCTCGGACCACGGCGTCCAAGGTATCCATGCTCGCCGCTTTGCCATTAACATCCACGGTGCCCTCCTTCGATAAACTAATGGTCAGCGAATCTTTCAGTTCACTTTTACCCGCAGTTTCCACTTTAGGCAGGGTCAGATTCATCGTCGTAGCCTGCTTAAACTGCATGCTCACGAAGGCAAAAAAGATGAGCATGACCAGCACGTCAATCAACGGCACGAGGTTTAACTCAGGCCGTTTGCGGCGCTTAACGTAAAGACCGCTGCTCATGATTTCTTTGCGGCGCGGGCCAAGATGCGTTCGAGCAATAAATCAATCTTCACCGCATAATTTTCAATTTTGCGCGAAAGATACCCAGCCGGCACGAGCGCAAACATGGCGACCACTAGGCCAATGACGGTGGCGGATAAAGCCAAGGCCACGCCTTGGGTGAAAGCCACCGGATCCGGCAAGCCCGTCTCGGGTGAGATTTGCGAAAATACTTTCAGAAGTCCGGTAACGGTACCGGTCAAACCGATCAGCGGGGCCAGAGTATAAATAACATCGAGGTAAGGTACACCGCGCTCCATGCGATTAATCTGCAGGCGAGCGAAGGCCTTGACGGCCTCAGGATCGTCTTGGTGGCTTTGCGCAAAATCGATAATCCGCGCGAGCACGGAGTGACGCCCCCCCGTCCCTGGGCGACCCTCGACGATGGCGTCGACGAGATCATCCGGGAGAATAGCGGCGTTGCGCAGCGCGTAGAGCCGTTCGCAGACGATGTAGACCGCAACAAATGAACAGAGGGCCAGGGGCCAAATGAGGATGCCAGCGCCTTTAAGGATATCAATCATGGGTAATAAGAGTCTGAACTCGGGAATTAGACGCTCACAAGCTGTAAAAGTTCACCCTAATAGCGATTTAGGCAGAAATAACCCCGGACCAACGACGAGCGCGGTGACTCTGCGGCATGACTCCGGCGCGGGTTGAACTTACCAGTAACTCAACCCGCCCCCGCTAGATTAGAACTCAAGGCGTTACGCCGCTTTCAGTCGTGGGAGACTTAATCTGAAATTCCAGTTTATCTCCCTTCCGCACCACGAGGATCGGTTCCCCTTCCTTAACATCGCCGCGCAGCAACGCTTCGGCGAGAGGATCTTCGAGGTAATGCTCGACGGCGCGCCGCAATGGCCGGGCCCCATATTTTTCGTCATACCCCTTCTCGATGAGCAGAGTCTTTGATTCCGGAGAAAATTCGAGATGAATTTTGCGGGCGGCCAGGCGCTTGATGACTTTACCGGCCTCAATTTCAACGATCTTCAGGAGATCATCCTTGTTCAACGGCCGGAACACCACGAGGTCGTTAATGCGATTCAGGAACTCGGGTTTAAAGATGCGCTTGGCTTCCTCCAAGACCTTCTCCTTGAGCTTGTCCAGATCATGAAAATCAGAGCCCGTGGCGGCCGCGAAGCCCATCGTCGTCTGACGTTGGATCAGCTGGGCGCCCACATTGGTGGTCATGATAATGATGGTATTACGAAAATCGACGGTCCGACCTAATGAATCTGTGAGCCGACCATCTTCCATGATTTGCAGTAAAAGCTGCAGCGCATCCGGGTGAGCTTTTTCGATTTCATCAAAAAGGATTACGGAGTATGGCCGCCGCCGGACTGCCTCGGTGAGTTGACCGCCTTCTTCGTAGCCAACATAACCCGGAGGGGAACCCACCAGACGGGAGACCGCGAATTTCTCCATGTATTCGCTCATGTCGATTTGGATTAAGGCGTCCTGATTGCCAAACATCTGCGCGGCTAACTGCTTAGCGAGTTCGGTCTTACCCACCCCGGTGGGACCCATAAACATGAATGAACCGATGGGGCGGCGCGGATCTTTTAAATCAGCGCGGGAACGCCGCAGGGCGCGGGCAATCGCGATGGTGGCTGGATCTTGGCCAACAATATTTTTCTGTAATTCAATCTCCAGGGCGAGGAGACGCTCGCTTTCTTTCTTCTCCAGCCGGCTGAGAGGAATGCCGGTCCATTCCGCGACGACGTGAGTCATTTGCTCTTCGTCGACGACAATCCGGTGTTCATCCCGGGTCTTCTTCCAATGGGTAATTTGCTCCTCTTGTTGCGCGCGGAGTTGTTTCTCTTGGTCGCGATATTTGGCCGCCTCCTCAAAATGCTGGGCCCCGATGGCTTGTTCTTTTAGCACGCAGATTTCTTCGATTTGCTTGCCGAGCCCTTCGATTTCCGGCGGACGATTAAGCGTTTTGATGCGGGCGCGGGAGCCCGCTTCGTCCATCACATCGATGGCCTTATCGGGCAGGAAACGGCCCGTAATGTAGCGATCAGAAAGTTTGGCGGCGGTCTCAATCGCTTGATCCGTAAAAGTGGCTTTATGATGCTCTTCGTATTTACCGCGAATGCCTTTGAGAATAAGGATTGTATCTTCGACCGACGGCGCCTCGACCTTGACCATCTGAAAGCGTCGATCAAGCGCACTATCTTTTTCGATATACTTACGGTATTCGTTCAGGGTAGTGGCGCCGAGACACTGCAACTCACCGCGCGAGAGCGCCGGTTTGAAAATATTCGAAGCATCCATCGCCCCTTCCGCGGCCCCGGCGCCGACGATGGTGTGCATTTCGTCGATAAAAATCATTACGTTTTTCGTCCGCTTGATCTCATCCATCACCGCTTTAATGCGCTCCTCAAATTGTCCGCGGTACTTGGTCCCCGCCACCATGAGCGCCAGATCGAGGGTAATCACTTTTTTATCCGCTAATATCTCGGGAACATTACCCTTCGCAATTTCTTGCGCCAGACCTTCGATGATTGCGGTCTTGCCGACCCCAGCCTCACCCACGAGCACGGGATTGTTTTTGGTGCGGCGGCAGAGAAT
Organism: Opitutia bacterium Tous-C10FEB; assembly: GCA_002304425.1. GTDB lineage: Bacteria > Verrucomicrobiota > Verrucomicrobiia > Opitutales > Opitutaceae > Lacunisphaera. The sequence goes on along the minus strand of NEUY01000025.1, from coordinate 4,656 downwards.
TTGAATGACGCGGCTAATTTCTTTTTGCCGACCGATCACCGGATCCAGTTCGCCTTTGCGGGCCAGTTCCGTCAGGTCGCGACCAAAGGCTTTGAGCGCCGGGGTTTTGGCTTCTTTTTTATCATCAGGATTGGCTCCGCGCGCCGCGGCCTCTTCTGGATTACCCCCAGCGGCGGCTGCCGCTGGACCACTTTCTTCCCCTGCCCCCGCGGTAAATTGAGGATCAAGCTCCCGTAAAATCTCGTTCCGGGTGCGCTCAATATCGATCTCGAGCGTCTTCAATACCCGCGCCGCGACTCCTTCGCCCTCGCGCAATAGGCCGAGCAAGATGTGTTCTGTGCCGACATAGGAATGATTGAGCGCTTTGGCTTCCTTCCCCGCCAGGGCTAAGACTTTTTTCACGCGAGGCGTGTAGGGAATACTGCCGACTGGCGTTTTCGATTCCTGACCGATCCCAACTTGCTTCTCCACTTCGCCCCGTACGGTCTCAAGATCGAGCCCCATTTTTTGCAAAACACTCACCGCCACGCCTTGGCCTAACTTAATTAGCCCAAGCAAGAGATGCTCGGTACCAACATAATTATGATGAAAGCGATCAGCTTCTTTCCGCGCCAAAGCGAGGACTTGCTGCGCGCGCGGGGTGAAATTATTCATAGGTTCCATCGTGAAAAAAGTCTAATCGGTTAATTAGTCGTGTTGCTAAAGTCTGGTGGGGGCATTTTGGCGAATTCTGTCCGCAACCGCTCGGCGCGCAACACATCACGTTGCCCCGGCTCGAATGCCCCTTTGGCCGCGTGCTGCACATGACCCGGTTGGCACTCAATGAAGAGCCGATCAATCAGCCCACGTTGGGTGTCGGCATAAACCCCTAGATCGATGCCCAAGCGGATCAAGGAAAGCAGATTCATGGCCTCGCCGGAGTTCAGTAAATAGCCATTTTGCAAAATACCGTACGCGCGACCGATCTTATCGTAAATTTTCTTCGGATCAGTCTCGAGCAACTTAGCCCGCGCGTTCAGCTCTTGATCAACAATCGTCGTTAAGACGCCGTGCAGATGCTTGATGATCTGCTCTTCGCTTTCGCCCAGCGTTGTCTGATTTGAAATCTGAAAAATACTGCCGCTCGCATCTGAACCCTCCCCGAAGAGGCCCCGCACCACCATGCCGAGTTGACCAACGGCGCGCACCACTTTTTCCATTTGGGCGGAAATGACGAGCGCGGGGAGGTGCATCATGGCGGAGGCGCGCATCCCGGTACCCAAGTTGGTGGGACACGCCGACAAATACCCAAGCTTCGGCGAAAAGGCGTAGTCGAGATGTTCCTCCAAATCCGAGTCGAGCGTGTTGATGGTCGCCCACACCTTTTTAAACTGAAACCCGACGCGCAGGACCTGGATCCGCAGGTGATCTTCTTCGTTCACCATCACGACGCAGGATTGATCTTTGTTAATGATAATACCCGACCCCGTCTTGGAATGGCAAAGTTCACGGCTGATCAAGTGGCGTTCGACCAAAATCTGTTTCTGCAACTCATCGAGGGATTCCACGGGAATGGCCAGGCCGCGTTTCATTTGCGGCAGCGCGGCAACCGCCTGCATACATTGCTCGCGGATCTCGCGTTTCTGCGCGTCCTTGGCCCAACCGGGGAAAGGATGTTTGCGTAAATTCCGGGCGAGTCGAATGCGGGTCATGAGCACGACCGCACTGCGGTTACTCGAGGTATCCGTCAGTTCAGAATGAGAATCGATGAGCTCGTTGATTTTCATTTACAGGGGCTTGGGACCCGCGGTTTGCCGCGCTTGACTGAGCTCATCGCGAAAGCGTGCCGCGTCTTCGTACCGCTCCGCCTTGATGGCTAAATTGAGATCGGTCTCCAACTGATTGAGACGCTCATCGATAGTTTTACGTTCCTGGGCTCGCTGCGGAATCTTGCCGGTATGCGCGATGCCATTGTGCATGGTGTCGAGCATCGGTTCGAGGAAACTGCCAAAAAAGTTATAGCACGAAGGGCACCCGAAGCGGCCAGTTTTTTTAAAATCTTGTTGGGTAAAGCCACAGGATTCGCAGCGGATATCCCCGGTGGGCTCGGGATTAAGCGAAGACTTCAGCAACAGATCAGCCAACGAGAACCCACTGGGATCCGTCACGCCCTTGGCTTGGGCGCAGGCCTCACACAGATCAACCTTATGGATTTTATTATTAACGATCTGCGTCAGATGAACCGTCGCCGGTTGAACGCAAAGATCGCATTTGAGAGGATTAGCCATGGCGGTGAAATTAAAAGCGAAGTTAGTCGGCCGCGCGAGAAATGCAAATGCAGCCCACGTCCGGCTCAACTCCGTTGGGGCCACGCGGTCGTGGGCGTTGGGATGCGGCGAGCATCGCGGCTATGCGCCGTGAGTTAAATGCGCGTACCATCGGTCAGTACACGTTGACGGAAACTAACCAGAACGCGTCCGGTAATCGGGCCCGGTTTCCCCGTGCCAATCACGCGACCATCGAGCTTTACCACGGGGATGACTTCCGCCCCTGTGCCCGTCAAAAAGCACTCGTCAGCGCACCAAATATCATAACGGGTTAGGTCGGCTTCGCGGATGGGGATTTTCAATTCCTGGGCGATATCGAAAATCGTGGACCGCGTGATTCCTTTGAGGGCACCCGCGGAAGCGGCCGGAGTCAAAATCTCACCTTTGTGGACCGTGAATATATTGTCAGCCGTGCATTCGGCGACGAGCCCTTGTGCATTGAGCATGATCGCCTCGAGGGCGCCGGCCTGCCGCGCTTCGATCTTAGCAAAAATATTATTGAGATAATTCAACGACTTCACCGTCGGCGGCAGCATATCCGGCGAGATCCGGCGGGTCGGCACGGTCACAATACTCAAACCATTGTCGTAGTGTTCCTGCGGATAGAGCGAAATTTTGCTGGCGATGACGAAAACGGTGGGCTTGGGACAGAGCCAAGGCGCCAGACCGAGATCGCCGATGCCCCGCGTAATCACCAAACGGATGTAGCCGTCCATGAGTTCATTTTGACGGCAAGTTTCACAGACCGCGGCGGATAACTCAGCCCGGGACAGCGGCACGGTCAACATCAGGGCCTTGGCCGAATATTCCAGCCGCTCCAAATGCTCATCGAGCCGATAGATATTGCCGCCATAAATGCGAATGCCTTCGAAGATCCCGTCACCGTAAAGCAGGCCGTGGTCGAAGACCGAAACCTTCGCGTTTGTGGAATCAACATACTGACCGTCGAGATAAACAATCATGGGGAAAGTTTCCCACAAAACGGCGGCCTTTGTCCAGTCCGGTAATCAGAGAATGCGCTTGTATTTATTAGCGCCGGTTAGAATGGTTTTAGCCGACGGGCCGCAGTTTCTATTCTTATGAAAACACGTCCTGTCAGTGCTGGTTTCACCCTCATCGAGTTGCTCACTGTGATTGCCATCATTGGCATTCTGGCCGCTCTGATTTTCCCCACTATCAGTAAAGTGCGCGAAACCGCTCAGCGCACCGTTGATGCCAATAACCTGCGGGAAATCGTTAAGGCTGCGATGATCTATGCGGCGGATAATAACGACCGCCTACCCGATCCCGCCGCACTCCTCGCCCAAAGCACGCCTCCCTTATCAGGTGGGACCGGCCCTTTCCTCTGGGCCGGCATTCTGGCGCAACGCGGCATTCTCACTGATTCATCGTTTTATTTTTCGAAAAACGATCCGCTGTTTAATGGCCTCTACCCGACGGCAATTGTTAGTCCGAGTGATCGTACCGTTCTAGACGCGAATTTCGTCACCAACCGTTCCTTGAGCTATGAGTTCATCGGCGGGCTACGTCTGAGTGATGCCCCCAGTACCCCCCTCGCCTTCACCCGCGGCTTGCTCGCCTCGGGTCGGTGGAGCGCCGAGGCCGGCACTTACCGCGAGGCGGGCGGTCACATCGCTTTTCTCGGTGGCAATGTTCAGTTTTATCCCAATCTGACGGAATCAGCGTTCCAATTGACCCTCAATAATGGCCGCAAAGGGTCATCAATCCTCCAGGCGCTGCCCTACAACGCCAATCCGGCGAGCAATCCACGCGTTTATGCCACTTCCCCGGCAGGGGTGGGAACTTTAGCCGGAACGCCCGCGGAAAGTTCGCCGTAGGCGCGCTCGCCACGGCCTCGGCCTCATCGAGGGGTGGGCTTTTTTAATTCTTCACCTTCGGGCCTCACGCCACGTAGTCTGGCCGACATTCTTATGGTCAACGCTACGCCCACTTTCGTCATTGGTCACAAAAACCCTGACACCGATTCTATTTGCTCCGCGATCGCCTACGCCGCTTTCAAACAAATGCGGGGCGAAATTGGCTATACTGCCGCGCGGTGTGGCAATTCCAATGCGCGCATCGATGCGGTGCTGACCCGCTTCAACTACCCATTGCCAACTTATCTCAGCGATGTGTCGCCGCGCGTGCACGATCTCATGGTGCCAAATCCGATCGCGGTAACCAATGACGCCACCTGCGCCGAGGCCCTGCACTTGCTGGACGAACATCAGATCACGGTCCTGCCGGTCATTTCTGCCCGGAAACGCGTGCTGGGTTCTGTGACGCTCGCCCAGTTGGGACATTTTTTCATCCCGCGGCTGGATGAGCCCCGGGCCATGCGGCAAGTCCG
>NEUY01000024.1 GCA_002304425.1 Opitutia bacterium Tous-C10FEB | reverse complement strand
TTGGAGCACCGCGTCGAGCGTGACTTTACCGCAAATTCCGCAACTGGAGGAGCTAAACACATGACGGGTCAACCGGGTGAAATCGACCGGCGTGGTCGGGGCGAGGAGGGCGTTGACGACGTTGCCGGAGTTTGCGCCCTCCTGTTCGCGACAAAGGACAATATCCAAAACATCATCAGCCTGGCGGATGACACCCTCGGTGAGGAGAAAGCCGGCCGCCAATTCGCGATCATGGCCCGGTGTGCGCATGACCACGGCCACACTCCGATCGGCTACTCTAATTTCCAGCGGCTCCTCCACGGCGACCGTATCAGATTCTGCGCCCCCGACTCCCAGTGAGCCCCAGCGGTGCACCGTCACGGTGGCGGGGGCGGAATTCATAAGGTGGCAAGAGTTAGCCGAAGCACGCGAATCACGCCTCGATTAGATCTTTCTCAATCTTGAGGTTGCCGATGATGAAATCCTGACGCTCGGGGGTGTTTTTCCCCATGAAAAAACTCAGCAACTCATCGCTGCTGTAAAGATGGTGGAGATTGACGGGCTCGAGCCGAATATTCTCGCCGATAAAATCCTTAAATTCACCAGCGGAAATTTCTCCCAGACCCTTGAATCGGGTGATCTCGTGACTGGCCCCGAGCTCCGTGATGGCGGCTTGTTTCTCTTCCGAGTTATAACAGTACATCGTCTTCTTCTTATTGCGCACGCGAAAGAGCGGCGTTTCGAGGATGAAGAGATGGTTGTTGCGCATTACATCGGGGAAGAATTGGAGAAAGAAGGAGAGCAGCAGGAGCCGAATGTGCATGCCGTCGACGTCGGCGTCGGTGGCGATAACGATTTTATTATAACGCAAACCATCCAAGCCTTCCTCGATATTGAGCGCCGATTGGAGGAGATGAAATTCTTCGTTTTCGTAGATAACTTTCTTCGAGAGACCGTAAGTGTTGAGCGGTTTGCCCTTCAGCGCGAAGACGGCTTGAGTTTGGACGTCGCGCGTCGCGGTCAGGGAGCCGGCGGCCGAATCGCCCTCAACAATAAAGAGCGTGCTTTCTTCACCGCGCGGATTGCGATCACCGAGGTGGAGGCGACAATCGCGGAGCTTGCGATTGTGCAGTGACGCTTTTTTGGCGCGTTCCCGCGCGAGACTACGGATGCCCGCCAATTCTTTGCGCTCGTGTTCGTTTTCCTCAATCTTGCGCTTAATGATCTCCGCGGTTTCGCGGTTTTTGTGCAGGTAAGTGTCCAGCGACTGCTGCATGAATTTACCGACAAATTCTTTGATCGAGGGACCGGCGGGGCCGATGTCGTTTGAGCCGAGCTTAGTCTTGGTCTGCGATTCAAAAACGGGCTCTTGGACGCGGACGACAATCGCGGCGTCGATGGCCTGACGGACATCGGCGGCATCGTAATCTTTTTTGAAATGGTTGCGGACTGTCTCGACGAGGGCCTCGCGAAAAGCGGCGAGATGGGTGCCGCCCATCGTGGTGTGCTGACCATTGACGAAGGACCAATATTCTTCGCCGTAGTGATTACCGTGGGTCAGGGCGATTTCGATATCCTCCCCCTCGAGATGAATGATCGGATAAAGCGGTTCACCGCTGAGTTCTTTCGTCAGGAGGTCCTTGAGTCCGTGTTCTGATTTAAAGGCTTTACCATTCAGCGTGAGGGTGAGTCCTCGATTGAGAAAAGCGTAGTTCCAGAGCATATCCTCGATAAATTCGAGGCGGAATTTAAAATCTTTCCCGAAGAGCGCTTCATCGGGCATGAACGCGATCAGCGTGCCATCCCGCTCGTCGGTTTTGCTGAGCTTAGTTTCCTTTTTTAATTTACCTTGGGTGAATTCAGCGGTCTTGGTTTCGGCCTCGCGGAAAGCCTGGGCGAGGTAGGAAAAGGAGAGGGCGTTAACCGCTTTTTGGCCGACGCCATTCAAGCCCACCGCTTTTTGAAAAGTCTGCGAGTCGTACTTCGCGCCGGTGTTGATGATGGAAACGCAGTCGACTAATTTACCGAGGGGAATGCCCCGGCCGTAGTCGCGCACGCGGACGGTGCGGTCGGTGACCTCGATTTCTATTTTTTTCCCCTGGCCCATCATGAACTCGTCGATCGAGTTATCGATGGTCTCCTTCAGGAGGACATAGATACCATCTTCCGCGTGGGTGCCGTTGCCGAGGCGGCCGATGTACATCCCGGGGCGGAGGCGGATGTGCTCGAGGGACGAGAGGGTCTTGATGCTGGCTTCAGTATAGTTGGACGCCATGGAGTGGGGAAAAAAGAGGGCGCGAAGTGCGGGCTGGCAAGCGTGATTGCGGGGGTGGGCTTTAGTTGGCTGGTGCCGGAGGTGCGATCTCGGGCCGGAGCGCATCTTGCCGGAAGGTACGCACGGCCAACCAGAGGGCGAGCAAGGTTATGCCTGCGCCTAGAAAAAATGGCGTACCAGCCAGCCAGGCGGGCCGATCTGCGGCGACGGCCCAGCCGAAGCTCCAACTCCCCAACAGAGGTCCGGGAATACCGGCGAGGCTGGCGAGACCGCCATAAACGCCTTGGACCGAACCTTGCTCGTTTGCGGGAACATGCTTGGTGATGTACGATTGGAGGGCGGGGCCGGAGATGCCGGCGCAGGAGCCAAAAATCATGATGACATAAATCATCCAGCCTTGGGTCGCGAGGCCGTAGCAGAGGAGGGCGATGATCGAGGCGATAAATCCAATGAGCACAGATTTAGTTTCACCCCATTTGGGCACGAGTCGCTTCACGAGAGTGGCTTGAACAAGACCGGTCAAAACGCCGACCGCCATGAGGGAAAGCCCGATCGCGAGGGGGCCCCAGTTGTAGCGGTGTCCCGTGTATAGCGCCCACGTGGTCTGCAGCATCGTCTGGGCGAGCATCATGATGAAATAACATTCCGCGAGGCCCAGCACGGAGGGAAGTCGCTTCAGGGCATAAAGTGCGCCGATGGGATTAGCGCGGCCCCAAGAGAATTCGCGGCGATTCTCGGGCTTGAGGGATTCGGGTAACGCAAAATAACCATACAGCCAGTTAATGGAAGAGCAGACGCCGGCGGCGAAGAAGGGTAGACGAATATCGATTTGGCCGAGGAGTCCGCCGGCCACGGGGCCGATGATGAAGCCGATGCCAAAAGCGGCGCCGAGTAAACCAAAGGATTGGGCGCGCTTTTCGGGCGGCGTGATATCGGCGATATAGGCATTGGCGGTGGAGAGTACTCCCGCCGTGGCGCCGGCAATGATGCGCGCCACAAAGAACCAGGCCAGCGTCGGCGCGTTGGCCATGATAAAATAATCGAGCGCGGAGCCCGCAGTCGCGATCAGGATAATGCGGCGCCGACCGTAGCGATCAGAGAGCGCGCCCAAAATCGGCGAAAAAACAAACTGCATCAACGCATAGCTGCAGATGATCCAGCCGTAGACGTGCGAACCGGAGGCAATTTCTCCCCCATTCAGCTGCACGATTAATTTCGGCAGTACGGGAATAAGGAGTCCGAAACCGATGACGGCGAGTACGAGCGTAACAAAAATAAAACCGACGCCAGCTGGGCGTGGAGAAGCTTGGTCCATAAGGCATCATTCAACAGCTCGCAGACGTTTGGCGAGCTTCCATATGGTTTCTATCGGCGGCGATGGCCGCTGATTTTTGGCCGCCGCGGGCGCGCGCTCAACGTTGAGCCGTCACGAGCCAGTCCCACGGCAACTCGTGGCCGCGAGGAGCGCGGGTGATGCCTTCATCAATCCACGGATACCACGCCTTGCGCACCGTGATCGAACGCAGGCCGGCGCGGGTCGCTAACTGGCGCGCGCCCGCCGCGGTATAAAAACGCTGTTTGCGATCATCGCGCCGCACAATTGCAGTGGCGCCGCGGAGGGGTGGCTTGCGGCCAGTCTCTAGGGCCACGACGGCGTCATGACTTTCCAGCGCCGGTAATATAAATAAGAGCGCTCCGCCGGGACGGGCGCAGCGGGTAACTTCCTTCATGGCGCGGGCGCAGGCCGTCGCCGATACAAAGGTAATCACGTTGGAGCAAACCACCAGATCTCCCCGAGCGTGCAGGATTTTGGGGAGGTCAATCACGTCCGTCTGGAGCCAGGTGCAGTCGGCTAATTTGTGACAACGGCGCGCCGCGATCTGCAGCATCCGGCGCGAGTGGTCGGTGCCTATTTTTTGGCCAAAGTGGCGGCCGTATTGCTTAATGAAGGAGCCGATGCCGCAGCCGATATCGAGCAAGGTTTTTTGGCCGCGCAGCAAGCCGCGGGCGCGCAACCACTGGGCGATTACTTTTTTCCGATCACGGACAAAAATATCGCAGACTTCATTTTCATAGGCGGCCGCTAAGCGGTCCCAGTCGCGGGCTTTCATAGGTTAAAGGATAAAGAGAGGTTCAATGATGTTCGCCGCGGTAATTTTTCTCACCGGCAGTGACGCGAATGGGCAGCCGATTTTCTTTGGGCGGCAACGGGCAGGTGGCGAAGGGGGTAAAGGCGCAGGGCGGATTTTCTGCTTGGTTGAAATCGAGCATGATTTTGCCGTTCTGCGGGGGCGCGGCGGACAGAAAGCGGCAGGCCCCATAGGTTTCCTGGCCAGCGGTGAGGTCGGTGATCACGAAAAAAAGTTCCGCCCCGCCCTCGTCGATCGGGAACAGTTCGAAGGTGCGACCATCTCGGGTGAACACCGCTTTGCCCGGAACCGGGGTGAGGGTGGTCTGCCCGATCATATTGGTGATGTTGACCTGCTGAGGCGGATTGAACGGGATCCAAGTCGCTTCGAGGCGCCAAGTGGGGTCCAGGGGGAAGTAATCGAGACCCGCGAAATTCTTGAGCCGATCCGCCTCCCGATCTTTGACCCGCAGAAACAGACTATCGCCGCGCATCATGACATAAAAATTAGCTGAATCAAAAACCACCGTGGTGGGCGCGGTCCCTTGATAGATCAACTCCGTTGGCTGCTGGATGCGTTGATCGTTGATGGTTAAGAGTGCCCCCGGCGCAGGGGTTAACATCACGGTTCCATTCTGGAAGGTAACGGTTCCAAGATAGGGTGGGCCCGCGGCGAGGATGATCGAATTATCGGGTGCTGTTCCGACCGTATTAAGGCCCGGAGAAATCAGGTGTCGGCCAATCAGCGCGAGCCAGCCATTCGGCGTGGTTAGCTGCTTCACGCGCTCAGCGCGAGCGGCGGCGATCGTTTGGGCGTAATCAGTGGGCAGGGCGCTGACGGCGGTTATGGCATGGGGCGGCATGGCGGAATGCGCGGGGCTGGTTGGGGCGGCGCTCGTGGCCAACAAAGCGGGAAGAACCAGCGCGAGCATCATGATCTTAAGTTAGGGTAGAAATTTTAAGGGCAGGGCACACGGCCCGCTCACTGGGGCAGCCCTGCGATCCAGCCATCCACCATGGCGCGGGCCTCGTCGCCCTCTGCGAGCAAATCACCTTGCGGGCCGTACACTTTAAAGTGGGGAATGGAGCGCATGCCGTATTGTTTAGCCACGGGTGATTGCCAGTCGATGCGGTGGATTTCGGGCCGGTTGATATCGACTTTGATCACAGCGATATCTGCGCGCTGTTGATGTAGATGGAGGAGTGGCTCCGTGTAGCGGCGGCAGGGCGGGCAATATTCGCTCGTGAAATCAAACACCGTGAATTTTTGCGGTACCAGAAAATCGGTGAGGCTCACTTCCATCCCTTGGGCAATGCGCAAGGGTTTTTCAGTTTTGAGGTGGGTGCCGGCCGCGCCGAGAGTGGTCGCAAATACAAGCGCGAGAGAGCAGGCGAGGGTGGTGATCAATTTCATGTGCATAAGTTGGGGGATTTTTGGCCAAGGCCAAGCAAACAACCCAATGCGGCTGGTGGTGCAGCTCAGCGTTGAGGGTTTATTTGAGCAGATCGCGGAGATCCGTGAGGCTCAATTTGGCGGCCGCGGCCGCGCTGGCTTCGAATACATCAGCGAGGAGGGCGCGCTTGGTGTCTTGGAGTAACTGGACTTTTTCTTCGACGGTTTGGGCGCAGATGAGTCGGTAGCTAGTGACGACTTTAGTTTGGCCGATGCGGTGCGTGCGGTCAGTCGCCTGCGCTTCGGCGGCCGGATTCCACCAGGGATCGTAATGCACGACTACATCCGCGCCGGTTAAATTAAGGCCCGTGCCGCCGGCTTTGAGTGAAATGAGGAAAACAGGAATGGTCGCGTCGGCTTGAAAGCGATCAACCGCGGCCTGGCGGGCTCGAGTGGAGAGGGACCCGTCGAGGTAGCAATACGTCACGCCTTGAGCTTCGAGTTCGGTCCGGAGCAGACCGAGCAGGGAGGTGAATTGCGAGAACACGAGCATGCGGTGCCCTTCATCAATGCTTTCGGCCAGCAACTCGCGGAAGGCTTCCAGTTTAGTGCTCGAAGCCGTTTGTTCCGGAATCAGTCGGGGATCGCAGCAGATTTGACGGAGGCGGAGCAATTGCGTGAGCGCGGCCAGATGCAACGTCCCCGCGGAGGCCCCCGTGGCGGCCAGCTTGGACAATTCCTGCTCAGTTTTATCCTGCATGCGGCGGTAGAGCGCGGCCTGATCAGGTGTGAGTTCGCAATAAATAGTCTGCTCAATTTTTTCGGGCAGCTCGGGGGCGACCACAAGTTTAGTCCGGCGTAAAATGTAGGGAGCGGTTTGCACCCGCAGACGCTCATCGAACCACGTTCGATCGGTCCCGCGCACGCCGGCGGGAATGGCGGCGATAAAGCCCGGCATCAGATATTCAAACAGGGAGCGCAGGTCATCGAGGGAATTTTCGAGGGGCGTGCCAGTCAGGAGGAAGCGCCCGCGGCCGCGCAAGGTGCGCAAAGATTGCGCGGCTTGGGTGCGGCGATTTTTTAAATGCTGGGCTTCATCCGCGAGGATAATGTCGAATTCTTGCGCCGTAAAAAGTTCGGCATCGCGGGTGAGCGTGCCGTATGAGGTGATGATTAAATCGTACGAGGCGAAAGCGGTGGCGTCTTCCGTCCGGCGATCGCCGTGGTGGACGAGCACCGAAAGTTGCGGCGTAAAACGCACCGCCTCGCGGCGCCAATTTTCCATCAAAGAGGCGGGGCAGACCACCAAGGAAGGCCGGCGCGGATCAGCGGCGGGTCCACGCACGGAGGGCGCGCGGCCTTGGCGGGCAGCCAGGAGCGCGAGGGCTTGGAGGGTTTTGCCGAGCCCCATTTCATCCGCCAGAATCCCACCTAATTTTTGGCCATAGAGATACCACAGCCAAGCGACGCCAAGCTTTTGATAGGGCCGTAATATTTCCGCCAGGGCTAGGGGTACCGGAGCGGGGGTGAGCGCCGCGAGTTGATGGAGGGCCGCACTGCGTTCCACCCAGGTGGCTGGCGGTTGAAAATGCGGCGCCGCCTCGGCGAGGATGTCCTGCACCTCGGCGACGCGCGCGCGGACGATTCGATGCGACCGGCGCAGACCACCCATCGGCTCAGGCGCCCCCGCGAGGGCTTGATGCGCCGCTTGCAGCTGAGCGAGGCGAACCGGATCGACGAGGAAAATTTCTCGGCCACTTTCAATATAACTGCGACTGGTGTTAACGGCATTAAGGATTTCATTTTCGGGAGCGCTGCCGGCTTGGAGGCCGAGCGTCACGTCGTAATCTCCCGCTTGCTCCTTGATCGCGGCAACCATGCTCACGGCTTTAATATGCGCAGTATTGCTCTCAAAATTTTCGGTAAATTCCGCGCCGTGAGTTTCCCGCAACTCGGTGCCGTAGGTCGCGAGAAAGTTGAGCGTCTTATGCCGATTGCGTAGCCAGAATTTTCCGTTGGAAGGCTCGAGCGTAAAACCCGTGCGCTTCAGCAGCTCCCAAATGTCGTGATAATTATCGGCGTCGCGTGAAGGTAAGGTAATCGCCAGGAAATGCTCCGATCCGTCGACCTGCAGCGGTCTCCAGTCTGACTCGCGGGGCGCCGAGGATGTTTTAGTCACCGCGCTCGGTGCTGGCGCGCTGACGGGTTGGGGGGGAGCAGCCACGGCTAAATATTCCTCGACCCCCACGAGGTCGGCTTCGCGCCAGGTGATGGGTTCGGTGGGACGATTCAGCCAAAAAAATACGGGCTGGCCCGCGAGGGCCTCGGTCAATTCCGCTAGTTGGGCGCGGGTAAGTTGTAGAAAAGAAATGGGTGCGGGCTGGGCGCCGAGGCGTTGCAGCACGGCAAGGCCGGCGACAATTGCCGGGGCGGGCGCACTCGTCAGGTTGAGCTCCAGTCGCACCGCGATCGCGTCGCGGGGGGCGGCGCTGGCTAGGTTGGGTGGCAGTAGCAGGCGAAGCATGGGTAAAGACAGCGAGCACAACAGCCTGCTTCGCCCACCGGAGGCAAGCAAGGTTCGCGGTCAGCGCCGTAGCCCCCAGTGGAAGCGCTCGCTTCCTCTCGCCAGCACCGTGACGTCAATGGGAGCAAAAAACGAATGGTCCGTCAGTCTAGCTCGTCGTTAAATGCCAGAGGCCGCAAAGCGTGCAGCGGTAGGCGGAGCGTTGTCGTTCTACTCCGACCAAAAGCGCGGCATCGAGGGCGTCGCCTTGCGTGCGATAGCGCCGCTTGCGCGTGCACATCCGCTGTTTCATTTCGGGCGTGGGCTTTTTCATGACCGGCGCTGCGTAAACTGGCGGCAGCTCGCGACGTAGTCGAATGCTTAAAGTGGCGTTATGGGTTGCCGTAAGATTTTCCGACAAAGATCGCTGCCGCGCGAAAAATCACGGCAAGTTTGCGGACGCTCATCATAAATCGTGCACAAGCGGGTAGACAGATCCAAGGCTAGGCACGAGCCGTCACTGCGTTGATCCATGCAGCGCACGCCGGCGTGTTCCACGACGAGCTCTTCGGGGATAAGGTCCCCTTCGCGGAGGGCGACCACCAGATGGCAACATTGTCCGCAACCTGCACAGGCGGGAATATCGGGATGATCGTTCAGCGTCATAACGCCCCATCCTTAATTCAGCCGTATGATTGGCCACAAAAAACGCAAAAAGCGCATCAGCTAAAAAACGCCGCTCAAAGTTAGGCGCCGGAGTCATCACTTCACCGGTGATCGTATTATAGCGCGAGTAAACTTGCTGGCTCGCTGAGCTCTCTGCCTAGTCCGCGTTTCATGGTGGATTTTCAGGAGGATCATTCGCGCCGCAGGCAAACGAGAACGAAGACTTCGTCTTTAAGCCTTAAAACCTAAACCTTAAAACTATCGCCCTCGGCGGTGGGTTTAGGGTTCGACGACTACCGGTAGTCCGGTCCACGCGAGCTCGACGAGGGTGCGCGCGTCCCAATTGGCGAGGCGGAAGCAACCATGGGATTCCGTGCGGCCAACTTTTTCAGGTTCGGGGGTGCCATGAATCCCGTAGCCGCTGCGATCTAAACCGATCCAGGCGACGCCGACCGGATTATTCGGGCCGGGGGCGATAATTAATTTGCGCCCGAGCTCTTGGGCCTCCGCTGATTCCGAGAATACGACCGGATCAAAAGTGTAGTTGGGGTCTGCGATGACGACCGTCACATGCAATTCTCCCACGGGACGTTTTTCGACGTTGCGGGCGATGCTGACGGGAAAGTGCAAAATGATGCGGCCGGTCTCATCAAAAGCTTGCAGCTCATGGGCCGCTAAGCCGATGCGTAGGCGGACGACTCGGCCGCTCGGGGTGATTTTGGCGACCGCCGGAACTTGAATCAGCGCACCCGGCAGCAGCTCGTCCCAAACGAGGTGCGGATTGAGTTTTTTTAATAAATTAGGACTGGCGCGGTAATGTTCCGCAATTTGCTCGAGGGCGCTGCCATGATTCAAGGCCGCGAGCTCTGATTTACCGAGCCACGTGTCGGGCACGGGTTGAATCGCAGCTAAGTCTGCGGTGCTAAAATTATGCGTGGTCAGGGGCGCAGCGGTGAGTAAAAGATTTTCGCGCGTAAGCGGATTGAGTTCACCCGTTTCCTCAAGCCCCGCATTGCGTTGGAATGCACGCAGCGCCGCTGCTGATTGGGCCCCAGGCACGCCATCAATGGACCCACTGGAAAAGCCGCGCCGCGCTAATTCAATTTGGGCTTCGAGCCAATTACTGACGGGGCGAAGCCCTTCGAGTCCCGCGGTGTCAGGGGCGGCTTCGTCCCCTTGCGCGGGAGTATCCTCGGGCGCCAGCTCTGCGGCGCGCGGGGCAGCTTGCGCTAAGCAATTTGTCCAAGCGAACAGTCCGAGCAAGCCGGACAGTCTGAGGAGGGTGGGCAGGGGCATGACCCGTATAGCCTGCGAGGGTGGGGCCAAAATGAAAATCCTGAAATACACGGTGGCGGCGGTAGATTTCCCCTCGCTTCGGCCGCGGCGGCTCCACTAGTTCTCTGGGATGGCCACATCGCCCACCGCTCATCCTAAACCCGAACGCACTGCTGCCTGCCCCTGTGGTAGTGGAAAAAATTGGGGGGATTGCTGCGAACCGATCATCGCGGGCGCACGGGTGGCGGCCACCGCTGAGCTGTTAATGCGAGCGCGTTTCACGGCGCATGTCCTGCGCGATTATCGTTTTCTGCATGAGACCCATCGGCCGACCGCCGGTAAGCCCTATGTCGCGGAGGAAGGTGAGCCCGTGATGCTCTGGACTAAATTAGTCGTGCACGCGCATGAAACAGGCAGCGATCCCGATAAAGCCTTTGTCGATTTTTCAGCTTACGGCACGGACGATGGCGTGGAGAAGGTCCTGCAAGAAAAAGCAGAATTCCTCCGCATCAATGGAGCGTGGCTCTATAATCGGGAAGCGCGACTCGGCCCCGCGCCCTATAAGGCGGCGGTGCCTAAACCCGGCCGGAATGAGCCGTGTCCTTGCGGCAGCGGGAAAAAATATAAGCAGTGTTGTTTGCTGAAGGCCTAGGGCCACAGCGCGCTTCGCTGGGATCAGCCCGCTTAGCTTAGGGATGATCGGCGGCTTTATCGCGTCCGAGTTCAGTCATTATTTGGCGGTCTGAAAATCGTTCGGCAATAATTTGTGCGCGGCTGCCAGGTGGCGAAAGCTGGGTTGGGCTACCGGGCCGCCCAATCACTACTTTCCATTTGCGCCCGTGACGCGGGCGGACAATCCTGCGCGACTCTATGAGCGAGATCCCCGAAGATATTTCCCACGATCAGCATGCCGTCCGGTTGAAGAAGCTGCAGGATATGCGCACGGCCGGGTTTGACCCTTTTCGCGCCAGTGTTGAGCAAACGCATTTTTCCGCTGAAGCGATGGCCTTGCATGTGGAGGGACAAGACAACGCGGTGACGGTCAAGGTCGCTGGTCGCCTCGTGGTTATTCGCGACATGGGCAAGAGCCAGTTTGTTAAAATTCTCGATCAGCAGGGCCACATTCAGCTCTACCTGAAAAAAGATGTCATTGGGGAAGAGGCTTACGCTGCTTTTAAGAAACTCGATTTGGGAGATATTATTGGGGCGGAAGGCACTCTGTTTAAAACAAAGACGGGTGAAATCACCGTGCGGGTGGGAAACTACCTGCTCGTCAGTAAAGCCCTGCGCCCACTGCCCGAGAAATGGCATGGGCTGACGGATGCGGAGCAGGTCTATCGGCAGCGGTATCTGGATCTCATCGTCAATCTGGAGTCACGGGCTCGGTTGATGCTGCGCAGTCGGATCGTCGCGAGCATTCGTCAGACGTTAGCTGAGCGGCAATTTATTGAAGTAGAAACGCCCGTGCTGGAAGGAGTCGCGGGCGGTGCCGCTGCCCGGCCCTTTGTGACGCACCACAACGCCCTGGGCGCAGATTTTTATCTCCGGATCGCGCTCGAATTGCGTCTCAAGCGTTTACTGGTTGGCGGCTACGATCGGGTTTTTGAGTTGGGCCGAATTTTCCGCAACGAAGGGGTTTCGCGAAAGCATAATCCTGAATTTACCATGTTGGAGGTCTATCAGGCTTACTCTGATTTTCGCGGAATGATGCAGTTGGTGCGGGCGATCTTTGATGATGTCTGCCGCAAGGTCTTAGGGACTTCCGAGATCAAGCACGCTGCCAGTGGCCAGATTATTAATTTTGCCGGTGAGTGGCGTGAGGCGCGGTATTTTGATTTGATTGATGCGGCCGTGGGCTCGGCGCTCAGCGCGCTGCGCGGGACCGCTGGGTATAAAGCGGCGGCGACGGCGGCCGCGCAACAGCTCGGACTCGAAATTCATCCGGGTTGGGAGGCTTTTGAAATTGTGAACGAGATTTTTTCCAAAAAAATCGAGCCCACGCTCATACAGCCTACCTTTGTGACTCACTTGCCGAAGGAGTTGTGTCCGTTGGCCAAGCTTAATTTGCAGGATTCAGGCTTAATCGATGTCTTTGAGTTGTGCATCGGCGGCATGGAAGTAGCGCCGGCTTACTCGGAGCAAAATGATCCCCTGGTGCAGCGCGCGATGTTTGCGGCGCAAGCCGGCGAGGATCAGCAGAAGCTGGATACTGATTTCTTGCTCGCGCTCGAGCATGGCATGCCCCCGGCGGGCGGCATGGGAATCGGGATCGATCGATTGTGCATTTTACTGACGGGCGCAGAAAGCATTCGAGATGTGATTCTGTTCCCTTCGCTCCGTCCGGGCTCGGCGGGGGCGGGCTTGGCCGCCGCGGCTCCGGTTTAAGCCTGGGGCGAAAGGCGTCAGCGTCACACGGAGGCTCGACCTGATTCCTGACGCCTGCTAACTCATTTCTTAGCTATGCCTTGGTATTTTTATTTAGCGCTGAAGCAGCTGTTTCCCGCGGGACGGCGGTTGCCGTTTTTTACTTTAATTTCGGTGGCGGGCGTGGGCTTGGGCGTGGCGCTGATGTTAGTCTCAACGAGTGTGATGGGTGGCTTTGGGTATCAGATTAAGCGGATGATCATCGATACGCAGGGGGAGGTGCAGATTCGTGGACGTGGGCCGATTGAGGCGACGGCGGCCATGGAGCAAGCCATCGCCCGAGTGCCGGCGGTGACCGCAGCTGCGCCTTACGCGCAGGGTGTGGTGATGCTAGAATTCAATCGGCGACCAGCGTTTCCCACCATTCAGGGCTTCGCGCTGGAGCGCATGCGCCCAGTGATTCCGTTGGAGCGTTACTTAATTGCCGGCGCTTGGAGCGACCTCGACGATGATGCGGTGATCCTCAGTTCGCTCTTGGCGAATTCGCTGGGAGTGAGCGTGGGCGATCTGGTCAGTGTTTATTCACCCCTGATGTTGGAGCGTATGAAAGCGCAAGAAGTGCTCTTGCCGCGTGCCGTTCGCGTGGCGGGGATTTTTCAGATCGGCCATCAGCAATTGGATAGTTCAACCGTCCTTTGTTCGCTGCGGTTGATGCAAGATCTCTACGGTATGGAGCAATTAATCCACGGCTATAACGTACGTTTGCAGCCCGGGGCGGATCCCGACGCAGCGGTGGCTGCGCTTAATGCCGTGCTGCCGCCGGTGGCACGGGCCCTCACGTGGTTTGAAGCCAATGCAGATTTTCAAGCCGTGATTAGCTTTGAGCGGAATATGATTTTTTTCCTCCTGACCTTTATTATCGTCGTCGCCGCCTTCTCGATCACGAGCTCGCTGCTGGTGACCGTCGTGCGAAAAACTCGTGAGATCGGTTTGCTGGGCGCCATGGGTGGGTCCGCGCGACAGGTCGCGCTCTGTTTTTGTGTGCAAGGTCTGCTGATCGGAGTGGGCGGCACGCTCGGGGGTCTCGGGTTAGGTTTCGCCTTGCTGCACTACCGCAATACCCTGGTGCAGTTCATCGCTAGCCTGACCATGGGACCCGAGGTGTTTGCAAAATTCTATCAATTTAGTTCGCTCCCGGCTCACACGGAATCAAAGGACGTGATGATCATTATCGTTTTCTCGATTCTCGCTGCGACTTTGGCGGGCCTCATTCCCGCTTGGCGGGCGGCTAAACTCAAACCGGTGGAGGCGCTGCGCAGTGAGTAACCCGGTCACAATTCTTCGAGCGGTGGGCTTGCGCAAAAATTATCTAAGCGGCGAGCGCACCTTGGCGGTGCTGCAGGGCGTCGATTTTTCCGTTAGCGCCGGTGAGACAATCAGCGTGCGGGGTGAATCAGGTTCTGGTAAAAGTACTTTATTAAATATTCTCGCGGGACTCGATCGATCGGAGGCCGGTGAATTATGGTGGGGCGCCGAGGCCGCTCATCAGCTTAGTCTCGCCGAACTCACCGCTCGTCGTGGTCGGTATCTCGGTATGGTTTTTCAATCTTATTACCTCATTCCCGAGCTTGATGCTCACGCCAATATCTTGATGGCGGCCCGTCTGGTGGGGCGGGTGGGCGCAGCCGAGAAAGCGCGGGTCACGCAGTTACTCGAGCGCGTGGGCTTGGGGGAGCGGGGGCATCATCTGCCGAGTCAGCTTTCAGGCGGTGAGCGCCAACGCGTGGCGGTGGCGCGGGCGTTGCTGAATCGTCCGGCGGTTATTTTAGCGGATGAACCGACCGGTAATCTCGATGAAGCGACGGGCGATGGCATCATTGAGTTGCTCGTGAGCGCTTGCGCTGAGGCGCAAGCGGCGCTCGTGCTGGTGACGCATAATCTCGCTCACGCCAAAAAAACTCAGCGGCAACTTCACCTGCAGGGTGGACGATTTGCCTGAGCCGAGCGGCTCACGATTGCCGCTGGATTGTTTTAGCCGATCAGGGCTGCACGCGCAGGATGCCTTTCATCACCATGGCGTGACCGGGGAAGCTGCAGATGAAATCATAATCTCCTGGGGTCGTCGGCGCGATGAAGTAGATCGTGTCGCTGGCGCCCGGCTGAATCACCGCGGAGTGATAGAGAACCTCTGGGCTATCCGGTACGTAATTTTTAGCGGCTCCCGCAACCCCCAGATTGAGGGCCAAAGCGCCGATCGCTTGGCCTTGGCCGGGCGTGCAGAGAACGAAGTTGTGCAGCATATCATCCGCGTTACGGAAAACTAAACACACGCGGGCACCCGGTTTTACTGAGAGCAGCGTTTGGTCAAACTTCAGGCCGGGCAGCGTGCTGAGAATGATGGTCTGATCGCCATCATTGGACGGGCGGTTCCAATCTTTGGGGACCTTCGTGGCGTGCTTGGGCGTGTAGGCATTGGCCTCAGCGGCAACCGGAGCCATGCACAATTCTGTGTCAGCCGGATCGATCGGGATGATGCGATCACCATAAGGCCGACGATTGAGGGTATAGTACGCCGTGGAATGCAGGAGGGTTTGGCCATCGTGAGCGGCGCGCACACCGGCGGCCTTGATTTCGTGAATGTAGCCTTCGCGCAAACAAATGCTCGCCACGCGAACGCTGAGTCCATCGGGGGCAACCACCACCTTGCGCACAGGACAGTCGAGGCGGTTGATCGGCGCACTGCCATAGGTTTCATGATAGCGGTAGGTGAAGCCCGCGATGCGGTAGCTATCCGGATTGGCCGCGGTCACTGGATCGACGGGGTGGGTAAAAGTGAGGAGAAAGCCGTCGGGCTGAGCCTTGATCTCTTTAATTTCAAAAGGCACTTGGCCGGTCCAGACGAGGCGTTCGAGCCCTTGCTGTTTGGCGCCGACCGAGCCCCAGCCGCGGGCCGTCTCCCCAGCAAAGAGAGAACCATCCTCGCCGAGAGCGAGGCGAATAATCCCGCATTCAAATCCTTCGCGAAAGGCATAGGCTGCGCCTTGCCAGACGCCTTTTACTTTTTCCATCGTGACACGCACCACTTTGCTTTGACCTTGGTCGCCGACGAAAAATTGGCCCGCGAAGGGGCCGAATTTTCCGCCGGATAAATCTTCAATGATGCCCGCATTAGAGATACCCAAAATGGTGTGAGGCAGCCAGACGGCGGGGGGCTTGATGCCGGGAATGCGCTGGGCCACCTCGTGCATTGGTTCGCCCGTGCTAGGAATATCTTCGGGGCGAAGTTTTACCGTGGAGCCGGCCAGCTTGCTCGAGTTGAGGCCGGCGGGATGACCGGTGAAATCACCGGGTTCTACGTGCGTGATGCGGCCGGAACCCACCCACTCACCTTGATTGTCAGTAAAGAACCACTCGCCTTGAGACGACACGGTAAATCCGCAAGGCGAGCGCAGGCCCGCGGCGATGGGGATGAGTTGTCCATCGGGCGTAATTTCCACCATCCACCCGCGCCAAGGCACGGGCGATTGAGTAGCGCCGCCGAAGGCGACATTCAGCGTGATGCGTAAATTACCATTCGGCGCCAGCACGGGTCCGTAGGCGTATTCGTGGTAGCTGCCCGAGATCGGCAGCTTGCACACCGTTTGAAAAAGATCTGCTCGGCCGTCACCATCGGTGTCGGCAATGCGGGTCAGTTCCTGTCGTTGCGCGACATAGTAGCCACCGGGCGGAGCCGCGATAATGCCGAGGGGCTCATGTAGGCCGGAGGCAAATAGAGTATAACGTGGCTGGGGATTTTCGTCATAGGCACCCTCGATCAGCCAAATCTCCCCACGTCGTGTGGTGACCATCAAGCGTTTGCCGGGTAGCGGCAAAATGCCGCTGACTTCGAGGACGATGTTAGCCGGAACTGGGAGAGGGATTCTCTGCCAGTAGCTGTTCTCGCGGTCGACGAGATTATTTGATGGCGCAACAAAGCGTTCGGCCGCTGAGGGGTCGTTCGCTTGCGCGTGGGCCGTCGGCGTGAGTGCGATGAGCAGTAAGTAAGAAAGAATGAGGCGCTTCATGGTGAGAGGTTACCAGACGAGCGTGTAGACGATGGGCTGATCGAGAGTGGCTTTGGTAATGGGAGCGACCAGCTGTTGCCGGCCGTAGCGGGTCCGCAAAAAAGGCCGCACCGGAGACTGCGCGGGAAGATCCAGGTAGTAGGCGCGATCACCGATAATATAACCGCGGCCATTCGGCTGCGGGGTAATTTGCTCTGCCTCAGCGAGGAGCACCCACGATTCCCAATCTGTTTTTTTGCCGGTGATGAGCAGCGTGCGGGTCAGGCCGTGAGTAGCGGTGGCGGGAGCAATTCGATCGGTGGCCGTGAGTGTAGCTAAGGTGAAGTGGAAGACCGGCTGACCGTTAGGTTCTAGTTGGTAGCCTTGCGAGGACCAGAGCGGATCCGGTTGATCCGGCCAGTCGTGGGCGGAGCTTTCAATGAGGGCGAGGACAGGTTTCGCCGATAAGGTCAGGGCTGGACCCGCGGGTTTCGCTAACTGATTTTCTCCGCGGCCATCCCACACTTCGAAGGTGTCGAGGAACTGACCCCGCCACACCCGAAGGATGGCGGCGGTTTCAAAATCATAGGCGTAATGTAAACCGTCCGGCGTTCCTACATTGATCGCATAGAGATGTTTTTTGGGCGTGAAGGGTACAAAACTGCGCTGCAGTCGCACGCGATCGGTGGCGGGCTCAATCAAGATTTCACTCACCGGCTCTGGGGCCGATTTCGCGCCAGCCAACTTAGTGGTTTTTGGGGCGGAGAGTTCTCGGCGAGCTACGCTCGGGCCTTCGACCATTAACTTGAAGCCCGACTTGCGATTGCTGCCATGCATATAATCGAGGCGAATCAAGTGGCGCCCAGCCGTGAGCACGATGGGTCTGGTATAGCCCCCTGATTGAATCGGCTCCACCACCGGGTGCCCATCGACCAACACGGTAACAGGATCAGGCCCGCGGTCGGCGGCTGCTTGAAAAGCATAGGTTCCCGTGATGGGCACGACGAGCGTACCGGTATAGACGATGACAAACTTTCCAGATGGAGGGACCTCTTCGCCGGAAAATTGCCGAACCGAACCGCTACCGGTTGGGACCGTGGCCTCATAGTCGCCCATTTTTTCCTTGGGCATGGTGGTGTATAACTTGTAGGTCAGGTCCTCGACTGACAGGCGCGCGGCCTGATCGAAGAGTTTGTAGGTGATCGCGCGCAGGGCGACTGAGCCGTGATCACCCTGAATCATCAGCGGACCGAGCGGGCCTTCGTTGGTGAAAGCCGCCGACCGCGTTGGGCCGGTGACTTCAACATTTTCATGAATCACAAAATCATTGAGGGCTACTTTGATAAAACGAGCGTTGGCGGTTTTTCGACCGGTGGCGTCAAAGCGCGGCGCTTGAAATTTAATATGGAGATGCTGCCAAAGGCCGGGGGCGCGACTGGCGTTGGCGCGGGGGGCGACCCCTTCGTAACCCTCGTGGCCTTTGCCGCGCGCGCCATCCCAGCGCTCATAAATACTGCCGCAGTCAGCGACCGTCGGAACTTTTACTCCCCAACTATCAAACAACTGCACCTCGTAGCGGCCCATCAGGTAGATGCCGGAGTTCGATCCGGCGGTCATTAAGAAATCAAGATCGAGCTCAAGGTCACCATGTTCCCATGCAGTGAATAAATGACCGCGCGCGGCTGGGGTGGGATTATTGACCAAAATTCCTGTGCCCGGCAGCGTCGTGAGCGATTTTTCGGTGCGCGGATCGCCACCCAGGGCGCGCGCCGTTTGCCAGTTGGCGGTTAGCGCTCGAAAATTCACCAATGAATCAAGCGGCAGGTCCGTCGGCGGAATTTCAGATTGAGCAACGGCGCCAATCGCCAGCATGAAGCTGGCGGCCAAGGCGCACGTCACCCGTGAAAGGGAGAAGCGGGGGGTAGACATGAAAGCACGATTACGCTCGTTCACGGCGGGTTAGACCGCAATCGGGAAGTTCGCGCCATCCGTCATATGGTGCGGGGCGGATGCCCGCGCCATCATCGCGGCCGATTAAAAAATAAGGCGCGACGCCGCGTTTGATCGCTGCATCGCGCCCGAGTTCAGGCTAGATTATCGGTGGCCGTTGTCCCAATCAGATAAGATCAAAGCGATCGGCGTTCATCACCTTGTTCCAGGCGGCCACGAAATCGCGGACAAATTTTGCCGCGGCATCGTTCTCCGCATAGACCTCGGCCAAAGCACGCAGTTGCGAGTTCGAACCAAACACGAGGTCGACGCGGGTAGCCGTCCATTTCACATCACCGGTAGCGCGGTCGCAGAGCTCAAACAGCTCTTCGGTGGGCGTCGTTGGTTTCACCACATTGCCCATATCGAGCAAGTTGACGAAGAAGTCGTTGGTGAGTGTTTCTGGGCGGCTGGTAAATACGCCGTGTTGCGATTTGCCGTGATTAGCATTCAGCACCCGCAGACCGCCGATGAGCACCGTCATTTCAGGCGCGGTGAGCCCGAGGAGCTGAGCTTTGTCCACTAGGAGCTGTTCCGCGGGTAGGGTGTAGCGGGTCTTGAGGTAGTTACGAAACCCATCGGCTTGCGGTTCGAGCACGGCAACCGAGGCCACCTCGGTCTGCTCTTGCGACGCATCCGTGCGGCCGGGGGTGAAGGCCACCGCAACCTCATGGCCAGCTTTCTTGGCCGCTTGTTCAATCGCCGCCGCCCCGCCGAGAATGATGAGGTCGGCGAGCGATACTTTTTTCCCGCCGGTTTGAGCGGAGTTGAAGGTTTGCTGGATGCCTTCGAGGGCTTTGAGCACCTTGGCTAAGCGGGCGGGTTGGTTCGCTTCCCAATCTTTTTGCGGGGCGAGCCGGATGCGCGCGCCATTGGCCCCACCGCGTTTGTCGGAGCCGCGAAAAGTCGAGGCGGAAGCCCACGCGGTCGAGACGAGTTCAGAAATCGAAAGACCTGAGGACAGAATCTTGCCCTTGAGCGCAGCGAGATCTTTAGCGTCAACGAGGGGATGATTCAACGCGGGGATCGGGTCCTGCCAGATGAGATCTTGGGCCGGAACCTCCGCGCCGAGGTACCGGATTTTTGGCCCCATGTCGCGGTGCGTGAGTTTAAACCAAGCGCGGGCGAAGGCCTCGGCGAATTGATCGGGGTTGGCCAGGAAGCGCCGAGAAATTTTCTCGTAGGCTGGGTCAGCGCGCAGGGCGATGTCGCTGGTGAGCATCGTCGGCCGATGTTTTTTTGCCGCATCAAACGCATCCGGCACCGTGGCGGCGGCATCCTTGGCGACCCACTGATTCGCTCCCGCTGGGCTCTTGACCAGTTCCCATTCGTAACGGAACAGATTTTCAAAA
>NEUY01000023.1 GCA_002304425.1 Opitutia bacterium Tous-C10FEB | reverse complement strand
AAAAGCCGGTCAACACCTCGGCGAGTTGGGTATAACGGGGATCACTCATCGCGCTACTTTCGCGACGGCGAGAAAACGTACAATCCGAAAAATATCCCGTCGGCGCCGAAACCTTTCTCCCAAAAAATGGCGCGCTCAGCGGCGAGGGCCGAACGTCTCCCCGTGGGGGAAACATATCTTACTCACCGCCTCCTGGAAGTCCGCCGCGCCTCGTAAAATATCAATTTCTAGGCGTAGATAATAACAGGGAATAGTGATTTTCTCGCTCGCGTTGATGCGCACCGCATCTTTTTCCGTGGTGATCATTAACTCAACGCCCGCGGCTCGGGCTTCCGCAAAGACGTCCCGCAGATCCTGGGGGGTAAAACGGTGGTGGTCGACGAAACGCCGAGAGGTGGCTAATTGCGCGCCGGCTTCACGCAAAAAAGCCTCGAAGCCCTCGGGCGCGGCAATGCCGCTGAAGGCCCCGATTTTCCGGCCCGCCAGCGTCGTCAAAGGCAAGCGCTCGCCGGTAGCAATGTGCTGTAGGTATTGGGGTTGATGCGCGCACTCAATAATTTCCACCCCCGGATTAAATTTATGAATCATCGCCTCGAGCTCGGTATCGCGAACGCCTTTAGATTTAGTGAGCAAGACATACGAGGCCCGGGCCAAGTGCTTGATCGGTTCACGCAAGATACCGCGGGGTAGCGTAAAGCCATTGCCGAAAGGATTAGTCTTATCGATTAACAGCAAATTAAGCCGACCTTTCAGTGGTAGATACTGATACCCGTCGTCCAGAATGAGCGTGTCGCAGCCGAATTGCTTGATCGCATAAGCGCCCGCTTTCACCCGGTTTTTATCTACGAGGACAACCACCCCCGGCAAATTTCTCGCCAGCATGTAAGGCTCATCACCGGCGACCTCCGAATCCAACCATACTTTAACGCCATCACTGACGACCCGCGGCGGCGGCTCGGCGATATGATTGAGCCAAAACCACCATTTCTGCCAAAGCGGCGGCGCCTTACTTTTATAACCGCGCGAGAGAATTGCTACCTTGCGGCCGCGATCGCGGAGCGCCTTAGCAAACATTTCGACCACGGGAGTTTTGCCCGTACCCCCAACGGTTAAATTACCGACGACGAGCACCAAGCAGCCCAGCGGCTGATCACGCAAAATTCGCTTACGATAAAGCCAGAGACGTAACTGGACTAGTCCGCTGAAAACATAAGCCAACCCCTGCAAACCAACGCCCAAGAGCGCGGCGCGCGTGCCTTCACTTCGCCCCATGATCACATCGATGGCGAATTGCTCACCCGCATCTAATTTATGACGAAACCAGCGATTGGGCATGAACAAATTGGCTTTGACGCTATGGGGTGGAAGGTTGTGAGTCTTTGTTAGCGGCTGGTTTTGCCACATGCAACCCTGGCTTCTATTTACTATGAGCTACAAACTTTTCATTCCCGGTCCGATTGCGGTGTCGGAAAAAACCCTGCGCGCGATGACGCAGCCCATGGTCGGACACCGGAGTCCGGACTTTGTCGCACTTTATCAATCAATTCAGCCAGACCTCCAAGCGCTTTTTTATACCCAAGACGCCGTTTACCTTAGCACCAGCAGCGCGTGGGGCGTGATGGAAGGGTCGCTGCGCAACGTAGTGAAGAAAAAAGTTCTGTGCTGCATGAATGGAGCCTTCGCCGACAAATGGCTCGATGTTGCCCAGCGCTGTGGGCTCGCCGCCAGCGGACTCCGTTTTGAATGGGGCCAACCGATCGATCCCGCCGCGCTGCGGGTGGAGCTGGCCACCGGGCAATACGATGCGATTACGCTGATTCATAATGAAACCTCTTGCGGTTGCATGAGCGATCTTCCCGCGCTCATGGCGGTTATTCGTGAGTTCCCTGAGGTTATCAGCATCATCGACACGATTAGCTCGTTCAGCGCGTTGCCGATTAACAAAGATGAACTCGGCATCGACGTGATGATAACTGGTTCGCAAAAAGCCCTAGCGCTTCCACCCGGGTTATCAATTTTTTCGGTTTCCAAACGAGCTCTCGCTCGCGCGGCTACCATCACGGGCCGTGGTTATTATTTTGATTTCATTGAATTTCACAAGAACCACGAAAATGGGATGACCCCGAGCACCCCAGCGATTTCGCTCATCTACGCCCTCCAATCTAAACTCGCCGACATTAAGGCGGAAGGCGCGACCGTCCGCTATGCACGCCATGCGCGGCTCAATCAATTGGTGCGCACGTGGGCTCTCGCCAAGGGCTTTCACCTTTTTCCAGCCGCCGGCCACGGTTCGGTGACGCTGAACTGCTTTGCTAACACGCTCAAGGTCGACCTCAGCGCTTTAAATAAATTGCTCAAAGCAAAACACGGTTTCGTCATCGACGGTGGCTATGGTAAATTAAAGGGCCTCGCCTTCCGTATTTCCAATATGGGGGATGAGACCGACGAGACGATGACCGCCCTGCTCACCGCCCTTGATGCAGTCTTGGCGGAATTGGCGGCGACCAAAGCGCTGGGCTAATTTACCGCGCTTGATGCAGCTAGCTGGAATATTCTAGCACTGAAAAGCTCGATTTTCTGGAGTCAATTAGCGGTTATTTCAGCTCGTAATAAAGAGGGTCCGTAAAAGTAGTGCTTGAAATTGTCGGGGACGAAGCGTAACCGCTCGGCCCCACATGAAATGTCTCATCATCGCTGAAAAACCCTCCGTCGCGGCTGATCTTGCACGCGCCCTCGGTAAAATCCCCAAGCAAGGTGATCATTTTGAAAATGATAAATACGTAATTTCTTCTGCCGTGGGTCATCTCGTCGGCCTGCAAATGCCCGAGGATATCGACAAGAAAAAATATGGTTTCTGGCGGTTGGAAACTCTCCCGATCATTCCGGAAGAGTTTCAGCTGATGCCGATCAAAGAATCGAAGACTCGCTTTGACCAACTCAAGAAGCTGCTCGCCCGCAAAGATGTGACCAGCGTGATTAACGCCTGCGATGCGGGCCGCGAGGGCGAACTCATCTTTACTTACATCTACCAGCTGACGAAGTGCAAAAAACCCTTCGAACGCCTGTGGATGTCCTCGATGACCGATGCGGGCATCAAGGAAGCGTTCAAGCACCTCCGTCCGGCTAAGCAGATGCAAGGTTTGGCTGACGCTGCGCGCTGCCGCAGCGAAAGCGACTGGCTCATCGGCATCAATGGCACCCGTGCTCTGACCAAACGCATGTTTGGCTCCCGCGCCGGCAACGTGGCCTCGGTCGGCCGCGTGCAGACGCCCACCCTCGCGATTGTCTATAACCGCGAATTAGAGATCCGGAATTTTAAGCCGCGTGATTACTGGCGCATCACCGCCAATTTCGAGGTCGCGAAGGGTACCTATGAAGGCATTTACCAGCGCACCGATTATAAGAAAAATGACGATGAACATGATCGCGTCGACCGCCTCTGGGTGAAAGCGGCCGCGGAGAAAGTAGTCGCCGCCTGCCAGGGCCAGCCGCTGGCCGCAGTTTCCGAGGAGAAAAAAGCGAGCACCTCGATTGCACCCAAGCTTTACGATCTAACCACACTGCAACGCGAAGCGAACGGTCGCTTCGGTTTTCCCGCTAAGCGCACGCTCCAGATTGCGCAGTCGTTGTATGAGCGGCACAAGATGATCACCTACCCCCGTACCGATTCGCGCGCCCTGCCAGAGGATTATATGCCGCTCGTTCGTGAGACGCTGGGTAATTTGGGTGGCGACCTCAAAGTACACGCGCAACGCGTGCTCGATTCCGGTTGGGTCCAGCCGAATAAACGCATTTTCAATAACGCCTTGGTGTCGGATCACTTCGCGATTATCCCGACCCAGCACGACGCCAAGCATCTTGATGAAGCGGAAGCCAAGTTGTTTGATATGATCGCGCGACGCTTCGTGGCCACGTTCCACCCCGTCGCTGAATTCGATATCACCACACGCCTCAGCGTCGTGGGCGGTCACACTTTCAAAACCGAAGGCAAGGTCCTGACCTCGCCCGGCTGGCTCGCGGTCTACGGCAAATCCACGGTTGATGACGATTCACCCGATTCGAAGGCGTTGCCCGCCATGTCGCCCGAGGACAAGAGCAAGGCGAAGACGCTCGATGCCACCCTCCACTCCGAAAGCACCCGCCCCCCCCCACGCTATACCGAAGCCACGCTCCTCTCCGCGATGGAAGGCGCCGGTAAACTCGTCGACGACGACGAACTCGCCGACGCGATGAAAGAACGGGGTCTCGGGACACCCGCCACCCGCGCAGATACCATCGAGGGCTTAGTTAACCAAAAATACATGGATCGCGCCCAGCGCGAGTTGGTGCCGACCACTAAGGCCGAGCAGCTGATGCAGTTTTTACAGGCGGTGCAGGCTACCGATATCACCAGCCCCGCGATGACTGGCGAGTGGGAATTCAATTTACGCCAGATGGAACAGGGGAAGTTTTCGCGCGAGAAGTTCATGGCTGAAATTATTAAGGAGACGAAAGGCATCGTCGAACGCGTCAAGGGCTTTGAGGAAGATGACTCCGCCTCTCGCGTCACCGAGATTATCTCCCCCACTGACGGCTTGCCCATGCGCGAAACGCTCCGTGGTTACAAATCGGCCGACGGCGAGCTCATGGTTTACAAAATCATTGGCGGCCGGCGTATGGAGGAGGCCGAAGTCCAAGCGCTCGTCGAAAAACGCCAGGTCGGTCCGCTTGATGGCTTCATCTCCAACAAAACCCGCAATCGATTTTCTGCCGTCATCAAGCTGGCCCTTGTCGAGGAGACTAAGAAGGACAAGGTCACCAAGAAGGAAGTGGTTACCAGAAAATGGAAAACTGAATTTGATTTCGGTGACAAGGTTGACCTCGCCACCCTCACCCCGTTCTGGACTGATCCGGCTACGAAGGCCGAATTGTGTGAGAGCGGCAGCAGCTACGTCTTACGCGAACATGATGGCGCCGCGTGGCAGCAGACATTCCGGCTCGGTCGCATTATGTGCCAGAAGTCGATCCCATCCGAGCAGGCGATCAAGATAGTTGCTGAAGGTAAGACTGATCTCATTACCGGCTTCATCTCCAAGAAAGGCCGGCCTTTTGATGCCTTCATAAAGCGCGAGGGCCCCAAAATAGCTTGGGAATTTCCGCCGCGTAAGGCCAAGCTCGACAAGGATGGCAACCCCATTGCCCGCAAGGCCCGCGTGCCGCTCGACCTTTCCACTGCGACCATCATCGGTGAGAGCAAGGTGCACGGCGGTGAGTTGGTCATGACCGACGATGCCTACTACGTGCGCAAGCCCGGTCAGGACAACCGCGCGGTGTTTAAATGCGCCCGAAAAGTTTGCGACGTCGAGATCCCCGTCGACGAAATCCGCAAGCTCATCGAAGACGGTCGCAGCGAACTGATCGAGGGCTTTGTATCCAAGCGCGGCAACAAATTCAGCGCCTACCTCGTCCTCTCGCAAAAACAGGACAAGGCCGAATTTGAATTCCCCCCGCGCTAATCCACCACCCCGAGCCTGGGCGCGACGGGACGCACCGCAAAGTAAGCTTTGATAACTGCTTGCGGTTATCGTCTGAGCGGGTGAATTGTGCCTCGTGAAAAATCCCCCGTTTTTCGGACCGCGTTGGGTAGCCGCACTGGCCCTCGGGTGTATCAGTCTCGGTATTTACGCTTATTACCAACAGACGGCACTGGCCACGGCGGAAGCGCTGATCCGTTCACTGCAGACGCAAGAGAGCGCCGCTCCGCCGGCGTTCCCCGAGACCGCTGACGCGTTGGATAATGCCGCCAATTCAGAATCAACCACCGCCGATGCATCCGTAGGAGCGGAACCGAAAGATAAACGAGGCGGCGGCAAAGCTCGGCGCGGGCCCGAGGATTTCGCTAAAATGATGGATACTCCAGAAATGCAGCAGCTCATGAACCTGCGCGATCGGGGTATGCTCGACAGTCGCTACGCTGAACTGTTCAAGAAATTAGCGCTGCCCCCAGAGCAGTTAAAAAAATTGCAACAACTCTTAGTCGATAAGCAAAGCACGGTTCGCGATGTGCTCGCCGCCATGCGCAGCCAAGGCCTCACGCCTAATCAGGAAAATGCCGAACGGATGCGAAGCTTAGTGAAAAATGCTAATGCGGAACTCGATCGCCAGATCGAGAGTACGCTCGGGGCCACGGCCTATGCCCAGTATCAAAATTACGAGTCAACCCAGCCCCAGCGGGCGACCGTTGAGCGAATGCAGCAGCGCCTGAGTTATTCGGCTGACCCTATGACTTCGCAGCAGGCCACCAGCCTAGTTGATATCCTCAGCCGAAATATTCCGCCTCCCCCAACCATGACAAATGCCGTAGTTGGTCAGCCCCGCGGAGTTGCTTTTGGCAACGGCAACGGGTCTGGCGCTGGCGCAAGTATCACCCCTCAAGCGATTGAGCAGTCGCGCGCGATTTTGACCCCCAGCCAAGTGAATACCTTGATCGCCATTCAGCAGGAAAAAGATGCGCAGGCCGAACTCGCGCGCCGGATGCGGCAAAATTTGAGCGCCCCGCACAATCCAGCCAAGCCAAGGAATTGAGGCCCGACTCCATTGATGGGGGACTTAAGGCGCGGCTAAACTTCTGTAACTCATATTAACCGGCCGGACCGGAAATAGGCTTGTGAGCGCTCGCGCAGACTAGCTACTTTGATCGCAGCCATGATCGTAACTACTGCTCAACTCTTCAAACACGCCTACGGTAAATATGCCGTTGGCGCTTATAATATTAATAACGCTGAACAGGCCATGGGGCTCTTTAAAGGCGCAATCGCCTCGCAAGCACCGTTCATTATTCAGATTTCCAAAGGGGCACGCAAGTACACCGATAAGCGCATGCTCGAGGCAGTTATTCGCGCGGCGGGCGATATTTTTCCCGAGGCTATTTATGCGGTTCACCTCGATCACGGTGACGAAGAAACCTGCTACGAGTGCATTAACTCCGGTTTTTTCAGCTCCGTCATGATCGATGCTTCGCACGATCCTTTTGAGAAAAATATCGAAATCACTAAACGGGTGGTTGAGGCCGCCCATAAAAAAGGTATTTCGGTAGAAGCTGAACTCGGGATGCTCGGTGGCGTTGAAGAGGACATCAAGGTCGAGGAAGGTAACGCCTGCTTAACTGATCCCGCTGAGGCAGAAGATTTCGTCAAACGGACCGGTTGCGATTGTTTGGCGGCGGCCATCGGCACCTCCCACGGCGCTTTTAAGTTTAAGGGCAAACAGTCCCTGCATTTTGATGTGCTCGAGAAAATCCAAGCTCGCTTGCCAAATTTCCCTCTCGTCATGCACGGATCTTCTTCCGTGCCACAAGATGAAGTCGCGCGC
Organism: Opitutia bacterium Tous-C10FEB; assembly: GCA_002304425.1. GTDB lineage: Bacteria > Verrucomicrobiota > Verrucomicrobiia > Opitutales > Opitutaceae > Lacunisphaera. The sequence continues at coordinate 13,943 of NEUY01000023.1, read as the reverse complement.
ATCAATGCCGCCGGCGGTCAAATCGCTGGTTCGATGGGCGTGGACGTGAATGAATATCTGCCCGCGGCTAAACTTGGCGTGACTAAAATTAATATCGATACCGATGGCCGCCTCGTCTGGACCCGCGTGCACCGGGAATTTTTTCGCGATAACCCCAAGGACTTTGATTTTCGTCCGCCCGGTAAAATCTTTATCGAAGAATATGCTAAGTTTATCGCGAGCCGTAACGTCCTCCTTGGTTCCGCTCATCAGCTCACGGACCTTCGGGCTAGTCTCGGCAAATAAGATCGAGCATCTTCCGGTGACCTATCTGCGGCTCAACTGAGCCGCTTTTTTTTAGCTCCTTGCCTTTCTTTGCCTTCGTGCCGATTCACGCTAAAGCTAGCTGATGGACCCCTTGCTCACCCGCTTGCGTGCGATTCGCTTGAGCGCAATTCTGCGTGTATCGATTGGCTTGCTTGGATTGGGTTCCGGCACCACCGGACCATCCATTCAGGCCGCCGACCTTAATGCGGGTACCCACGCTGCACCCGAATCATTAACCGTGGGCGCCACTACTTACCAAGAAGTGCAGGTGCGTTCCGTCAATGCGCGCACGCTCCTCATTGCCCACCGCGATGGCTTGGCCTCTATTCGACTGCGCGATCTCCCGCCTGACTGGCAAGGGCGCTTTCATTACGACGCCGCCCTAGACGCCGCCGCTGAGGCGGTGAATAAAACTACGCCTGCGCCCAATCGCCATTTGCCAGTGGGCTCGACGGTAAATTTTTCTGCGGTTGATCAATTACTCGTGAAATTTGGCCAACCGGCGACGCTCCTGGAACCAGTCGATTTGCGGCCAAGATTTTTCAAATTTGAATTGGGGGTTAAAAATCAGGGGCGCCGGCCTAGCTGTGCGGTCTTCGCCATCGTGAGCGCGCTGGAGTTTCAGCGCGCCGAACTGACTGGGCAGGTAGAAAAGTTTTCGGAAGAGTATCTGATTTGGGCGACCCGCAAAATTGTGCAGCGACTGTCCGAGGTCCGTCCCACTGGCTCCCGTGAAACGACTAACGAAGAACCCGACGAGGGCTTTACTTTATTTGAAGGAGTGGAAGCTATTCGCACTTACGGCATCCCTTTGCAGGCAAGTTTGCCCAATCGGTGGAGCCAGCCAGCCAGTCCATGGCCAGATCCTAGTTCCGAGATCATCCAAGCCGCGCGCCAGTACCAGCGCGTATTTGTCCATCAATTCCCGGGCCGCGATACCCCTACCCGTCTTAACAATATTATACACGCCCTGCAGGCCGGCTTACCGGTGCCGATCGGGCTAGCTTGGCCCGCTGGGCGGATTCCCCGCGGCTATATCGGCTCGCGGCCAGCAAACCCAGCCACCGGCCACGCGGTCACGCTAGTCGGCTGTCAGTCCGCCACTGGGCAAATCAAAGATGCGGTTTTTGTTTTTAAAAACTCTTGGGGACCTAGCTGGGGACAAGGTGGCTATGGTCAGGTTACCTACGATTATTTGCGCGAAAATCTGCGCGACGCTATCTGGCTGGAACTGACGGTGGATAATAAAAAGTAACATCCCTCCGAAAAAATTACCCAGCAAGCTAGCGTAGCGCTTAGGGCAGCCAAGGAAACTTCGCCGATTTCGGTTTTCGTTTTTCTTTCTGCGCCGTCATAAACTCCTTCGCCTCTTCGGTCATGTAATAAAGCATCGTGGCATTACCCGCGAGTTCCTGAATGCCGCTCTGACCATCTAACTCGGCATTGAAAGCTGATTTCAAACAGCGAATGGCGAGAGGGCTGCGTTGCAGGATTTCCTGGGCCCACGCGACCCCTTCCGCTTCGAGCTTTTTTACGGGCACCACTTTGTTCACCAAGCCCATGGCGAGAGCTTCTTGCGCATTGTACTGACGACAGAGAAACCAGATTTCCCGGGCCTTTTTTTGGCCAACCATGCGCGCAAGGTAACTCGAGCCAAAGCCACCATCGAAACTACCCATTTTGGGTCCCACTTGGCCGAAGATCGCGTTATCGGCGGCGATGGTTAAGTCGCACATGACATGGAGCACGTGGCCCCCACCGATGGCGTAGCCTGCGACCAGCGCCACGACGACCTTAGGCATGGAGCGAATCAGCTTTTGCACTTCGAGCACGTTGAGTCGCGGTACGCCTTGACCATCGATATAGCCACCGTGACCGCGCACAGATTGATCGCCGCCAGCGCAGAAAGCATATTTTCCGTCTTTAGCGGGACCCGCCCCAGTAAGAAAAATTACCCCGATTGTTTGATCTTCGCGCGCGTCCAAGAGCGCTGCCTGCATCTCTACGATCGTTTGTGGGCGGAAGGCATTACGCTTTTCTGGCCGGTTAATCGTGATTTTGGCCATACCCGCGGCCTTCTGATAGATGATGTCGTCGTATTTTTTAACTATTTTCCAAGCGGGAAGCATGGGGGGAATCTACGGGAAACTCCCTCAGCCGCAACCGTTTTTGCTAGTTTGCTTATTTTTTGCAAAAAGCGGTCAAGCTGTATTTAAATAATCCATAATACTGCTTGGAGTGCGCGGCGGGAAGCGGAGAATGCCCTCCTCAATGCAAAACCAGTCGCCCAAGGTTAGTGCTGCTGCTAGAAATGCTCTGACGCTCGGGGCGCTCGGAGTCGTCTTTGGCGATATCGGGACGAGCCCACTTTATACGATTCGGGAGTGCCTCCGTGCGCTTCCTCCCGGTGAACATGCGCAGGCCATCTTGGGGGTGCTCTCACTGATTTTCTGGTCCTTACTGCTCGTGGTAAGCCTCAAATACACCCTCTTTGTTTTGCGCGCGGACAACCGTGGGGAAGGCGGGGTTTTTGCGCTCCTCGCTCTCAGTCAATTGGACCGCCCCGGAAAAACTGTGCTCAATCTTGGCGTCATCGTGGTGCTGACCGGCGCAGCCATGCTATGCGGCGAAGCGATCATTACTCCGGCCATGACCGTGCTCTCGGCGACAGAGGGCATCAAGGAGGTCTGGCCCGGCGTAGAGCATTATATCGTGCCGATCGCTATCGCTATTTTAGCGGGCTTATTTGCTTTTCAATATCAGGGGACAAAATTTATCGGGCGAATTTTTGGGCCTGTCATGTTACTCTGGTTTGTGGTTTTGGGCGCCTTGGGTCTTTGGCACGTTATTAAAAATCCTTTCGTGCTCCATGCGCTCAATCCCTTGCTCGGGGTTGAATTGCTGGTATTGCATCCGAAAGAATCAACTATCCTCCTTGGCTCTGTCGTTTTGGCGATTACTGGGGTCGAAGCACTTTATGCCGACATGGGGCATTTTGGACGCCGCGCGATTAACACTGGTTGGTACGCTGTCGTCCTTCCAGGCCTGACCCTTAACTACTTCGGCCAAGGCGCGAATGTCATCGCGCAGGGCGGCCAAGTGGAAAATCCGTTTCTCGCCCTGGCCCCCGAAGGACCGCTGCGGCTCGCGCTTCTAGCGCTATCGATTGGTGCAGCCATTATTGCCAGTCAGGCACTCATCTCAGGGGCCTATTCGCTGATTCGTCAGGCCATCCAACTGGGCTACTTTCCACGTCTGACTATTAAACACACGAATCCCGATCAACCCGGTCAAATTTATCTGCCGTTGGTTAATATTACCCTCGCGCTGGGCGCCATCGCCACGGTCTATGGATTTAAATCTAGTTCCGCGCTTGCCGCAGCCTACGGCATCGCGGTTACCGCTACCATGATTGTGACTTCGTTGATTCTTTTCGTCGTCATGCGGCGCGCTTGGCTTTGGCCTCGCTGGCAGGCTTTTCTGCTTTGCCTATTATTTATCATTCTCGATGTGACTTTCTTTGGCGCGAATATTCATAAATTCGCTGATGGTGGCTGGCTCCCCGTTTTCATCGCGCTCGGCTTACTGGCCATCATGACTACCTGGAAACTGGGGAAGGCGGAGATTTTTCGCCGCATCTATGCTAACGAAATTACGGAAAGCGAATTGAGTAAAATCGCCGTCAGCGAGCATGTAACCCGCGTTCGCGGTACGGGGATTTTCATGGCGGGTAATCCCACCGGAACGCCGCTGGTGCTCCTGCACCACGTCAAAGCGAACAAGGTTCTACATGAAACCGTGGTCTTGTTGAGCATTACCACCGATGAAGTTCCCGTCGTCGCCGATGCGGATCGTTTCACGGTAACGGAAATCGGCAACGGTGTCTGGCGCGCCATCGGTCGCTATGGCTACATGGAATCACCTGACGTGTCATCGCTCATGCAAAAAGTCCGCGGCGCGGGCGTGCCCCTTAAGCTGAGCGAAGCTACTTACTATTTTAATCGCGAGATGATCGTCACCGGTGGCGACACGAACATGCTGGAGTGGCAAAAACAGTTTTATGCTTTTCTCAGCCGAAATGCGCGCCAAGCCCGCGATTATTACCAGCTCCCCCCGATGCAAATCATCGAGGTGGGCTTACCGATTCAATTATAACACGCCGCGGCGCTGGGGCCACGATCGCCGTGGCCCCCGCCAGATTTACCGCAGTTCCTCGGCCGCGGCTTGAAACAACGCCCGGCGCTGGGCCGCATCTGCTTTTCGAGCAGTGCGCACTTCCAGAACGCGTAGTCCGGTTGGTGGTAAAGACGTCAGAAGAGCCGTCAAATGAGACCAAGCGCGTACCAGCACGTGCTGCACGCCGTAGGCCGAACACAATTGCTTGAAATTAACGTCCTGAGGTGTGGCAAAAAAATCTTCAAAGTGCGGGGTGGCTTGCGCTACCGGCAGATGTTCGAAGATGCCCCCTCCGTTATTATTGATGAGCACAATCGTTAGGCTGCCTTTAAATTTAGCCGCTAAGAGCCAGCCGTTGGTGTCATGCAACAAGGCCAGATCACCGGTAATCAAAACCGTCGAGCCAGGCCCCGACGCCACGCCCATGGCCGTGGATAAAGTTCCATCAATGCCATTCGCCCCGCGGTTAAAATAAATAGCATGCCCCCGATTAGAGGCTGGCCAAAAATATTCCAGATCCCGCACGGGCATGGAATTGGCGACAAATAGTTTACTCCGAACCGGTAATTGCCGAGCCAGAACCGAAACCCAACGGGGCTCGAACGCGTCCGTGCGGGTGCGCCAATATTTCGTGAAAAAGTTTTTAACCTGGTCATTAGCTTTCAGCCAGCGCTGCGCATAAGGAGTCAACGAGCGCGGCCTCGTACCCCCATGAAGCCACTGCGCTGGATCAGCCGTTACCACCCGACTCCGCAGGTGAAGAGCATCGAGATTAACCGAGCGATCGGTCACCATAATCGTCTCAGGATCACTCTGCTGCAACCAAGTCCGTAGAACCTTGCTGGTGGGCCAACCGCCTAAACAAATTACGCGCTTCGGGCGGAGCGCTTCCGCGCTCCCTTCGTGGCGTAAAATGGTATCATAGTATGTTACCAGGTGCCCCGCGACTCCCGCGTGCATGCGCAGGGGATTAAGTCCATCAGCGAGAACCGGCCAACCTAAAGCGCGTGATAGCCGACCTGCGTGTTGGGCGAAAGCTTTCCCGTCCGCGGTTTCTACCGAACCGACCAGAATCAGCCCGGCGTCCTCGGTGGTGAATTTTTTACTGAGCGCCGAACGACCAACTGCCGCAGCAGCGACTCGTGGGGAGACGGGTGCCGCTAAACCGGCGAAAAAGGATTTTGTCAGCAAAGTGGCTAATGCCGGCGGCAGTACTTCATCCGTGGGGTGCAGCGGATCACGAAACGGACAATTTAAATGCACCGGTCCCCGGCGTGGCTGGTGAGTACGCGCGACGGCTTCCGCCAGAGTTTGCCGGAGATAGCGGAGCATCGCCACGCTCGCTACCGGAACCGCGCATTCATGATAAAAATTCACCTGACTGCCGTAGAGTTTTTGCTGATCAATGGTTTGACCCGAGTGGCATGCCCGCATCTCCGGGGGACGATCTGCCGTTAAAACAAGCAGCGGGACCCCACTCTCCTGCGCTTCAATGATCGCCGGGAAATAATTAGCGCCCGCCGTACCGCTGGTGCAGACCAAGACAACCGGTCGGCCGTACGCTTTCGCCAAGCCAAGGGCAAAAAAACCGGCCGAGCGTTCATCGAGCACCGGAGTCGCCGCGAAGCCCGCATGCCCCGCAAAAGCCAGCGTTAGGGGGGTAGAACGCGATCCTGGTGAAATAACCGCGTGAGTCACGCCCAGCTGAAAGAGTGTTTCGACCAGAACACTACTCCACAGGGTGTTCGTGTTGCGAAAATCGAGGGCTGATGGCAGGGGGCGACTCATGGGACAGTTAAAACTTCGAGCAAAGCCTTAAACTTCAATTCGGTTTCCGCAAATTCCTTCTCCGGCTTAGAACCGGCGACAATACCCGCGCCGGCGTAGACGGTGGCCGTGGCTCCATCAATCAGGGCCGAGCGTAATCCCACTAAAAATTCGCCACCCCCGCGATAATCAACCCACCCCTGCGGCCCGGCGTAGAGTCCGCGATTAAATGATTCTAAGCGGGCAATGGCGGCGACAGCGGGTTCCCGCGGTGTCCCGCCCACGGCCGGCGTGGGGTGTAAGCGGGCCACCAGATCAAGAATATGCACTCCAGTCGGCAACTGCGCACTGATGGGCGAATGCAGATGTTGCACATTGGCTAAGCCCAACACGCGCGGTTGGGCGGTATACTCCAATTGCAAATGCAGATCGGCCAAACGGCGGGCAATCGAATCGACCACCAGCTGATGTTCACGGCGGTCTTTTTCGCTGTTCAATAGGACCCGCGCAAACCCTGCATCTTCACTCGCGGAATCCCCGCGCGGGGCAGAGCCGGCGAGGGCCTCCGTGTGCATGCGACCACCGGCCACGCGGACTAATCGTTCGGGCGAGGCCCCGATAAAACTTTGGCCGCGGCCGTTGGCGATTGAGAAAGCGTAGCAACTCGGGAACCTTTGCCGCAGATGATTGAGCACGCCCAGTGGGTGGAAATCTTCCGTAGTCGTCAGTCTCCGGGCCCGCGCTAGCACAATTTTTAAATAATGACCCTGGGCAATTTCCTGCAGCGCCTGCCTCACGGTCTGTTGATAGGCGCCGGCGCCACCGATTTCTTCGCTCAGCCGCGGCGCCGAGGGGCGATTTTTACGCGCCGCGCTGCGATAATCAAAGGCTCGAAATTTTTCGTGCGCCTTCCAGACTTTGGCCGCCAATAAATCAACCGGGGCATCGGTGGAGATTAATAAATTAGCCACTGCGACTGTACTGTCGCCCATGCGCGCCACCTGCCATCGCGGGACAAACAAGCGCAATGCTGGGAACGCCGCCCCTGTTTCAACTGTCGGCGCAAAAGCCGCCGCAAAAAAGAAATGCGGACCAGCAAAGGGCTCGATTAAGGGACCAACGGCAATGGTGTCAGTGAGGACCTGTGCAATATAATCACGCGCTCGACTAAATCGGTCCTGCCCGGTGGCGCTGAACTCCAGCACCGCTTCGGCCCCAGCGACGGCAAAACCTTGGGTCGGCCTCTCCGCATAGAAGTGGAGTTGGCTAGGATCAAAAATGGACTCAAGGACGGCGAGAGGATCGAGCGATTCTACCGCTAGACTGATGCTGACCAATTGGGGCCGGCCAACTGCTTGGGCAATTCCACGACAGGTCTCTAAGAAGTTCGCCAAGGAGGCGACCGTCACGTTTTCTGCCGGGTCGATTGGCAAAATTCTCATGACCACAGAAAATCAGCCGGCGTTGCACTCATTATTTCACGACGCACAATCAGTAACTTAGACCGTCGCGGGGGCCGGCGGTAAGGGCCGCGGGAATAGCACGAGGGTTGCGGCTACTGGTGAACCGACCAAGCGCTGCCCCCAATTAAGCTCTTCCAGCCAAACCGTCCCCGGCTTGTAACCGAGCACCGCATTGATTTTCTCGGTCGCCGTTGGCGTGACATGCTGGATCAAAGCCACCGCCAGTCGCAGCGCTTCCGCCATCGTCGCTAACGAGGTCCGCAAGAGCGCTTGATCAGTAGGCGTGGTTGACTTGCCCAATTTCCAAGGCGCCCGCTTCTCGATGTAGGCATTAGTTTCAGTCAGGAAGAACATCGCCCGTTCAAGGGCGGTATGGAACTGAAAGCCTTCACAGAGCGGAATGAATTCATTGCGTGTTTTCTCCCACAATTCCTGCAAGGAGCGTTCCAAGTCTTCGGTAACCTCCGCGGCGGGGAGCACCCCAGCGGCAAAACGGGTCGTCATGTTCAGGGTGCGGTTGACGAGATTCCCTAAATTATTCGCGAGCTCGCTATTGTAGCGCACGAGAAATTGTTCGCGGGTGAAGTCGCTATCCTGACCGACATTCATCTCGCGCATCAGGAAATAGCGAAAGGCGTCCGCGCCGAATTCCGTGACCAGATCCAGCGGGTTGAGCGCGTTGCCCGTGCTTTTTGACATTTTGGCACCGCGCTGCATCCACCAACCATGCGCGATAATCCCACCTGGCAGCGGCAATTTCGCCGCGTGGAGCATGATTGGCCAGTAAACTGCATGGGGCGGCACGAGAATATCTTTGCCAATCACATGCCAAGTGGCCGGCCAACCACCGGGATGATCCGCAACCGCCGAATAATAGTTAAGGAGCGCATCAAACCACACGTAGGTGACGTAATTCGCATCGAACGGGAGCGGAATACCCCACTCAAGACGTTCGCGGGGACGCGAAATACAAAGATCGTTGAGGGGCTCCTTGAGAAATTCTAGCACCTGCTTCTGCCGATAACGCGGGAAAATGAAATCCTCATGCTTGGTCAAATGGTCGATGAGCCAGTCTTGGTACTGCCGAAGCTTGAAGAAATAATTAGATTCCGTGATTTCAGTGACTTCGCCAAAAATCTCCGGCCACGTCCCATCAGGGAGACGATCCTTCTCCTGCAAAAATTGCTCCTGCCGGGTGGAATAAAAGCCCTGATATTCCGCCTGATAAATTTCTCCGCGATCGAACAACTCTTGGAGAATCTTGCGCACAACCCGCTGATGGCGCTCCTCCGTCGTCCGAATAAAGTCGTCGTTGGTAATATTCAGCCGCGGCAATAAAGCCCGAAATTCCGCGCTCACTTCATCGCAAAATTGCTGGGGCGGCATCCCTTTACGCTTAGCGCTCGCTTGAACTTTTTGGCCGTGCTCGTCGACCCCAGTCAGAAAATGCACCTGGTCTCCCTGCTGACGTCGAAAACGCGCGATGACGTCGGTCAGTACTTTTTCATAAGCATGCCCGAGGTGCGGCGACCCGTTGACATAGTCGATGGCGGTCGTGATGTAGAAAGACTTCATGGAGGGATTAAAAGTAATACTCCCCCGCCATTTGTCGAAGACTTTGACGCCGCCCGCTTCCCTGAAATTAACGAGAGGTTTGCTCAATAATTTTACTCGACGCGCAACGTTAGCTTAAAAACTTAAAACTTTTCTGACAAGTATTCGCGCTGCCCTCGCTCGACCTAGGGCAAAGATTAGCTGAGCGGGTGATTCAAAAGAAGTTAGTAGCCAAGTTGCGTGCTGTAAGTCGCGCGCTCGCTGGCAGACTGAAGCTCCCGCCATTTTGAGATGCCGTAGGGGTTACCAGTCGTAATTCTACCGAGCGCTTCGTCGTAGTGAAATTCGGTGCCGCCATTCATAATGATGGTCTTCGCGATCACCGCTCCGGCCATTAGGCCACTAACGCCGCCGCCGTTTAAGGAAACATCTGCATTGGGTGCATATACTACCGCGGTAAGCTGCCCATTACCACTGATAGTCATATTTTGAGTTTGGGTGCTCGTGGCCGTGCCCCAAAAGGCAGTGGTCGCTGCATTATTGTTAGCGTTGACCATACCGTTACCGGCTATTGAGACGTTGCCATTCGTATATACATTTAAAGTGGCCCCAGCGCCGGTATTAACACCAGCAGATCCTGCGGTTGTGATCGCATTTACTGAGAGATGGTTGTTCATTAAAAAAACCACATTTGCGCCAGGGGCGATCGAGATTGTATCCGAACCCGCTAGGTTAATAGTCCCCGTGCTTGTAAAATTATAATAATAGGTCGTGACCCCACCAGTGGTGACGGGAATATCGCTACTGCGAGGAAAAACAGTAGATCTATTAATATTGGTCGTGATAGGATTAGAACTAGTCGGGGCAGGGATCGTTGGATCAGGGAAAGTTGCGTTGAAATCGTTGGTGCGACGCGTCGGATCATCCGTAGTGGTTCCCAGCGGATGCACTGAGCCACCCGTTATGGTGCCGAATTCACCTGTTTTAGCCGACCCCCAAATATCTCCGGTGGCTAAAGCAATATTACCGCTCACGCTTGCTACTATTACATTCGCGGTGCGTATGGCTGAGCTGTAGGGCCTCGAGGGATCAAGCACGCCGTCACCGTTGGCATCGGCATCATTGATGTCCATGATACCATCACTATCCAGATCGATCGTTGGGCTATTGTATCTTTTAGAATCCCAACTGTCAGCCATCGGGTGGCCCACCCAGCTAATATTCAGGCGGGCAACAAAGCCGTTCGCAAAAAGTGAACGTTTACGCAAGGTGACCTCGATATATTTGCTAATTGAGGGTGAGCCATCTGGTTGGACTATAGTCGATCGAACCACAATGACTGGGGTGGTTCCCGCCGAACCCTTGTAATGTTGCGCGTAGACCTTGACCGAGCCGGTGGTATTGGGTCCTGGGGTAAAGCCGGTGAGGTTTCTAACCACGTAAGGGGTGTAGGGGCTGCTGGTCGCGTTATAGGCCGTACTATTTAAGGTCCACCCAGCCCACGCCAAGTCGGGTGTCGCGACATTGTCGAGTTGATTGAAGCAGGCGATCGCTTCCTCTAATCCCACCTCTGCTAGATTCATCGCGGAGTTCGCGTAGAAAGTGCGATTCGCCTGTTTGAGTGAATTGTTGGAGAGTTTGATAAAGCTCACCAGAGAAATGCCGATAATAGCCGCCATCAGCATTGCCACAATCAGGACAGATCCACGGGCCGAACGGAGAGTAAATTGGCAAAAAGGCATGGATGGGAAATTAATTGGCGTACTTATTGCGCAGAATATAGGAAGCCGATAAAATAACATTGCTAGCACCGGCAACCGTAGTCGTGTTGGCCCGCGCGGTCATGCTTAGCTGGATGCGCTTAGTTGTAAGGTCGGCACTGGTAGGATTGTTCAGGCGATCAAATCGCGTGTACGCGAAAACCTGAACCTTGCGGATCAGCACTCTGGATGTGCCACTGGACGAATTGCTATCGGCAGGTGAACGTGAAAAAAACTTCGTCCCACTATCATAGGAGTACGTAACCAAGCCGAGCGTCGGGCTATAATTATTGGGTACGGTGAGCGTAATGGATTCCGAACTATTCCAGGTGATGGCGCTAGCCATACGTAAATCTTGACTGAATTCCTCAAGGGCGCGGCGCGATTCGGTTTCCATCGTGCTGTAATTAGCGATATTGGCACCGCTCCGACCGAGCATGAGAAAAGTCGACATAACGCCAGCCAAAATCATTGTGCCGAGCGAGGCCCCAATCATTACTTCCACCAGAGTGAAACCTAGCGCGGCTTTAGATTGAATTGTAGAAGTAGTCATACAGTCCGTTTTGTCCGTAATAGCTAGAATAGCTGCGAGAAATGAAGCGACCATCATAATTTCTCCAAGTGACAGTCAGCGTGATCTGTTTCATTCCTGTACGAATGAGCGTGACCGTACGAGCCATAGTGAAACGCGTACCAACATAGGCATTAGCGGTAAAGCTAGAGTCAACCGCTAGAGGATCAGTACTGCTAGCATAAGCATCAACTGTGGTCCAGGAAGCTAAGCGCATTTTCTCGAATTCGCTCTGCATGATCTGCCCAGCGATCGTGGTATTCCGAGCTGTATCCAAGGTAAGAAATCCACGCTGCATGGTTGTGATCGAGGTCGTGATCGCGAGAGCCATCACAATCGCAGCCATCATTACTTCAAGGATAGTAAAGCCAGAATTGGTTTTACGACTCCGGAGCCGTTCACGGGCAGTTAGGCGTGGGTTGAAAGTAACCATAAATAGAGCACATCAATCTTTGTAAAAATGCGGAGCGCTAATCAACGTTTTTATAAGAGTATATTTGTCTCAGGAGATTTCCGCCCACGCTAATCAAAGGCCTCTTAATCCGGCTCTAATTTAACGATGATTGCTCAGTGCAATGATCAGTTCGGACCAAGCGCGCCCGCGGTGGCTGATTTTATTTTTGGTCGACTGATCTAATTCAGCGTAAGTTTTGGTGTAGCCGGTAGGCTCGAAGAGGGGATCATAACCGAAGCCGTAACCTCCGACCGGGTTGAGGCGTAGCGTGCCCTCGCAGCGACCTTCGGCCACGAATTCACGGTCGTCGGGCCCCAGCAAAACCAACACGCACCGAAAGCTTGCCCCGCGTAGACCTAAGGGCACGGCCTGCATCACGGCGGTGAGTTTATTTAAATTAGCGGCGCTGTCGTGGTGGGGTCCGGCGAAATAAGCTGATTCAACCCCCGGGGCGCCACCTAAAGCATCAACACAAACACCGCTATCATCCGCCAACACCCAGGCCGTTTTAGGCAGAAGCGACTGCAGGGCGCGGGCTTTTTGCCGCGCGTTGCCAATGAAAGTTCCGGTATCTTCTGGGACCGCGGGCATATGTGAGGCGGCGCTCATTTGCAGCCCCCCTACCATGGCATCCGCTAAAGCTTGAAATTCGCTAACCTTGTGCGCGTTGGTCGTCGCGAGATAAATGTGGCTCGGCCGCGGGGCAGTCGATCGGCTGCAGCCGGGGTCACTCGCCATAAACTGGGCGCGTAAAAGTCGCCTCATCAACTTGCATTTTTTCAGGATATTTTAAAAACCCACGCATCAGGGCATCTTCACCGTGCACCTCATGGCGCACGCTCTCGATTCGGATCGCTTGGGCGAGTGTTTCGGTCCGCAGGCCGCGCAAAATACTTTTGCCTTTATCATCAGCGAACAAAAGCGGCGCTTGATACGTAAAAAGATAATCGAGTTCGCGCGCCTGCAGCAACTCGCTGAGCAACTGCGAGCCCCCTTCAAAAAACACTCCCGTAATTCCCTCGGCCCAACAGCGGTGCCGGAAATCAGTAAAACTTACTTTGGCCGAGGTCGACGGCAGTACCCAAGTATTCACCCCGAGGGCAGTTAATTTTCGCACATAGCCGATGCCCGCCAGCCCAGTGGTGACGACAATTGTCCGGGACCGGAATTCGTCCGTGTAAAGATTCGGCATGTTTTGATCATTTACCGTGCGGAGCAGACCATCGAAGACGAAACGCCAAGGGCACCATTCGCTCGCTCCGGTTCGCGCGGTCAGCCGTGGATTATCCGCTCGCACTGTGCCCGCCCCGACGGCGATGGCGGGGAAAAGTCGGCGCCAATGATGCCCATTAGCGCGGGAGGCTTCGCCGGTAATCCATTGTGAATCACCCGTGCGGGTCGCCACTTTGCCGTCCAAGGTTACCCCTGATTTGGCCGCAAACAGCGGTCGCCCGGTCAGCATTGTGTGATTAAAAATTAAATTCAAATCATCACACTCGGCGGCTAATACATCGGTAATCACTTCGACCCCACTCGCCCGCAGCAACCCGAACCCTTTACCCGCATGAGCAGGATTAGGGTCAGTCGAACCTACGACGACTCGGGTAATACCCGCATCGACGATGGCATCGGTGCACGGAGGGGTGCGGCCGTGCGTACAACAGGGTTCGAGCGTAACGTAAAGCGTCGCCCCTGGACGTGGTTTCCGGCCCAGATTTCGCAGTGCGTTAATCTCGGCATGGGCCTCGCCCGCGGCTGCATGGTAACCTTCCGCGACGATCTCACCGGCTTCGACGATGAGCGCTCCCACCATTGGATTAGGGTGCGTCTGCCCCCAGCCCTGCCGCGCCGCGGCCAACGCCCGGCGCATAAAATAATTCTGACTTTCGAGA
>NEUY01000022.1 GCA_002304425.1 Opitutia bacterium Tous-C10FEB | reverse complement strand
GGGTGACCGATTTTTGTGGCGAGCATTTGGGCCATGAGATCAGGCATCGCCCACATTCCTTTGCCGATTTGCGCCCGACCGCGCAGGCCTGCCGCCAGCCCGATATCTACATTCCAATCTTCGTAGGCTAAAATCCAAGGCTGCTGCTTCATGAGGTGTTTTCGCACCATCGGCCCAGCTTCCATACTGGTGTGAATTTCATCACCGGTTCGATCAAGGAATCCGGTATTAATGAAGATGAGGCGTTCCCGGGCAATTTTCAGACAGGCCGGCAAATTGAGCGTGGTGCGGCGCTCCTCGTCCATAATGCCTAGCTTGATCGTTAGCGGGGGAAGGCCCAAACCCGCTTCGATCTGCTTAAATATTTCGCAAGTGAGCGCGACTTCCTCCGGCCCATGCATCTTCGGTTTGACGATATAAATGCTTCCCGTCCGGCTGTTGCGCAACCGCGCGGTCGAGCCATTAGCTCGGTCATGTCTGGCGATGACGCACGTCATCAGTGCATCGAGAAAGCCTTCCGGGATTTCCGCCCCGGCTGGGTCGAGGACGGCATCGGTGAACATATGATGCCCTACATTGCGGACCAGCAGCAGACTGCGGCCAGGTAAGGTTAAGGCGTCACCCGAAGGTCGGGTGTACTGGCGGTCAGCGTTGAGCGCGCGGGTAAAGTGGCGGCCATCTTTTTCAAAGATAGCGGTCAGGTTACCTCGGCTCAAACCGAGCCAGTTGCGATAAATAGTGATCTTATCCGCTGAATCCACGGCGGACACTGAGTCTTCAAAGTCCTGAATCGTCGTGATCGCTGATTCGAGCATGACATCTTTGATACCGGCCGCATCGGTGCGTCCGATTGGATGAGATCGATCGATCTGGATTTCAAAATGTAAACCGTGATTGCAAAGTAAGATCACAGTCGGCGCGGCCGTCGTCCCAGTGTAGCCGACAAATTTTTCGGGCTGCGCCAAACCGGTGGTCGTGCCATCCGCTAGGCGAACGCTGAGTTTTTCGTGATCGACGGCGTAGGCGATCGCATCGCGATGCAGCCCCGCTTGCAACGGCGCCGTTTGCTCAAGAAATTCGCGAGCCAACGCGATTACTTGAGCGCCCCGGACCGGATTATATTTCCCAGGAGTTATGGGCGCGGTCTGCAGATTAATGACGTCGGTGCCGTACGCCGCATCGTACAAACTTCCCCAGCGCGCATTGGTGGCATTGAGTGCGTATCGGGCATTGTTCACCGGTACGACCAACTGAGGCCCGGCGATCTGGCTAATCTCTGGATCGACCTGGTCGGTAATGACGCTGTAGTCAGCGGGCTCGGGCAAAAGATAACCGAGGTCGACGAGGAAGCGGTGATAAGTGCTCGGGTCAAAAGGCTGATTGCCTTGGGCCCGATGCCATTCATCGATTTTCATCTGCCGCCGATCGCGATCATCGAGCAGAGTGCGCAAAGTAGGCGCCAACTCGCGAACTAAGGTTGCCAAAGTTGACCAAACGTCAGCTGCAGCGATTCCGCTGCCTGGGGCGGCGTGGTGCTCCACAAAATCGTGCAGTGGCGCGGCAATTTGTAATCCCGCGACCTGGATTCGTGGATTCATAAAAATAAAATAAGCGAAATAACGGCCGGAGAAGTCGGCGTAGGTAACCGAAGGTACGGGATGGCAGCTTGATCAGTATTCATAACCCAAAAATTGTATACGTTAATCACCTTCGTAAATTACCCGGCGGTGTAAACTGTTTTAGTAAGCATCTCCGCCCAGCGCATCACCCAACGGCTGCTGACAGCTGAGCCTGACGTGAGTGGTCGCAGGCCAGGCCTCTGGCCAGACCGATGCACCAACTCAAGGGCTGCGGCTTATCCCGTAACCCCCTTGGCTGATGTTCCAATAATTTCTCCGCGCGCGATTAGCTGAGGTATTTCGCTAAGATATTATTGAAAGTCAGACTCGGCCGAAGGGCCGCTGAGGCTTTGCGGTCATCGGGTTTGTAATAGCCACCGATATCCACAGCTTTACCCTGTACCGCGATGAGTTCAGTCACGATTTGCTTTTCGCCCTCGGTCAGCGCGGTTGCCACTGGTTTGAATAAGGCCTGCAGCTGGGCGTGCTGACTCTGCGCGGCTAGCGCCTGTGCCCAGTAGAGTGCGAGATAGAAATGTGAACCGCGGTTATCGATCCCGGCGCCAACTTTACGCGCGGGCGATTTATCGTTTTCTAGGAATTTGCCGTTGGCGGCGTCAAGGGTGTCGGCCAGCACTTTCGCCGCCGCGTTATTTTGGGTCAGGCTGAGATGCTCAAAAGAAGCGGCGAGCGCGAAGAATTCGCCGAGTGAATCCCAGCGCAGGAAATTTTCCTCCGTGAATTGCTGGACATGCTTCGGGGCAGAGCCGCCGGCGCCCGTTTCAAAAAGCCCACCGCCTTTCATTAAAGGCACAATCGAAAGCATCTTCGCGCTCGTGCCCACTTCAAGAATCGGGAAGAGATCAGTGAGATAATCGCGCAGGACATTACCGGTGACCGAGATGGTGTCCTGGCCGGCCTTGAGTCGTTCGAGGGTCGCGAGACAAGCCGCGGCGGGTGGCAGGATTTTAATATCCAGTCCGCTGGTGTCATGTTGAGCGAGGTAGGTTTTTACCTTGGCGATGACTTGGGCATCGTGGGCCCGTTTGGCATCGAGCCAAAAAATAGCGGGCGTTTGGCTCAAGCGGGCGCGCGCGACGGCGAGCTTTACCCAATCTTGAATGGGGAGATCCTTAGTCTGGCAAGCGCGCCAGATATCGCCGGCTTGTACTTCGTGTTCGATTAAAATGGACGGACTGGCGCCTGCTGCTTGATCACTCACGACCACGCGAATCGTGCCATGGCCGGGGGCGACAAAAGTTTTATTGTGGGAGCCGTATTCTTCTGCGGCTTGGGCCATGAGGCCAACATTAGGCACGGAGCCCATGGTCTGGGGGTCGAAGGCTCCGTGTTGTTTGCAAAAATTAATCGTGGTTTGGTAGACCCCGGCATAGCAGCTATCAGGAATTACGCAGAGGGTGTCTTGGCCCTGGCCGGCGGCGTTCCACATTTGGCCCGAAGTCCGGATCATCGCGGGCATCGAGGCATCGACAATGACATCGCTCGGCACGTGTAGATTCGTGATGCCCTTATCAGAATTGACCATGGCCACCGCTGGCCGAGCGGCCAAGATGGCGACAATATCAGCTTCGATCACGGCGCGTTGCTCGGCGGGCAGCTTGGCGATTTTTTCCACGAGATCGCCAAACCCATTGTTTAAGTCGACCCCGAGCGCGGCCAAGGTGGCCGCGTGTTTCGTGAAGAGGTCTTTGAAAAACACCCGCACAGCGAGACCGAACATGATGGGGTCAGAGACCTTCATCATCGTGGCCTTCAAGTGGAGCGAGAAGAGCACGCCATCTTTTTTCGCCTGCGCCATCTGCTGGGCAAAAAAGGCGCCCAGGGCGTTTTTGCTCATGAAAGTAGCATCAAGGATTTCGCTAGCCTGGAGGGAGGTTTTTTCCTTCAGGACGACGATCTGGGCCGCCTTGGCGATCGCTTCGGGCGTAGCCCCAGCCGGGGCGGGCGCGGGTACGAACTCTAGGCGGACGCTGGTGGCGGCTGGCACGGTAATTGATTTTTCGTTGGAGAAGAAATCATCATGGCCCATGGTGGCGACGCTGGTCTTGGAGGTCGGGAGCCAAGCGCCCATCGAGTGCGGATGTTTGCGGGCGTATGCTTTGACTGCTTTCGGCGCCCGCCGATCGGAATTTCCTTCACGGAGCACAGGATTAACGGCGGAACCCATGACTTTGGCGTAACGATTTTTAGCATCTTTTTCCGCGGCAGTCGTGGCGACTTCGGGGAAATTCGGCAGCGCGTAACCTTGAGCCTGTAATTCGGCGATGGCGGCTTTCAGTTGGGGTACGGAAGCGCTGACGTTTGGCAGCTTAATAATATTGGCTTCCGGCTGGAGGGTGAGGGCGCCGAGTTCGGACAAATGATCGGCCACGCGCTGATGGGCGGGCAGGAGATCAGAGAAATTAGCCAGAATCCGCGCTGCGACTGAGATATCGCGGGTCTCGACCGCGATGCCCGAGTGCTTCGTGAAAGCTTGGATAATCGGCAATAAAGAATAAGTCGCGAGGGCCGGGGCCTCGTCGGTCTTGGTGTAAATGATAACGGGATTAGCGGGCATGAGAGGGAGACGTCAGACTGGGATTAATAATTAACCAACTTACGTAAACTGCCGTCGCCAATTCGGTCAAAAGCAATGTGCATGACGAGGGGCTTGGCCCGCACCTTGCAGTCAGTCTAATGATCTGCTGAAGCCAGATGGGCATCTGGATTTAGCCCCGCCCGTACAAAAGCCCAAGCAGGTCTTGGTTGAGCCTGCCGGTGGTCCGCGAAATGCTCACGTCCCCACCGGTTGCACGGTGAGAAATTGCAACACGACGCGATTTTCTCGGCGCGAACAATCCAGCAAGACCTCAAAGCGGGCTTCCCAGTCGTTGGAGGCTTCCGGATCAGCCAAGATCTGAGCGACTGCTAGATTTTCCCCCGCTTCGGCGCGAGCGTCGCTGGTTGCAATGAAATGCGTGTGCTTCAAGGCGCGACCCTCCGGATCGAGCCGGAAGCGGCCGCGGGCATCAAAATATGGCTGAAATTCTTTCTCGATGCGGCGGCTTTCGACTAGGGTGAGAGTCTCATCAGTCACCGTCGTGGCCGGCGCCGCCAAGCGTAAGCGAGCGGCCTCCCAATCGCGGGCTGCCACGTCTTGCAGAAAACCCAAGACCCCCACGCGGACCAAGCGGCGAAAGGCCGCCGTGTCGCGGGTGAGGTCGAAGCTCGCGGGCCGCGCGGGTTTGGCCGCGAGTTCGATCGCGACAAAATCGGGGTTCTTCAGACGCTCCCATTCGTCAAGTAAGCTCGAATCAACGCCGCGAATGAGTTCGCGGAAATACTCTTCCATTTCTACGACCGCTTCCGTTTTAGCCGACGCGGGTACCGTCTGATTCAGCACTTTCCAAACTTGCATCAGATGGCGCAAAAGTAAGCCCTCACTGCGCTCGAGCCCATAGTCACGGACGTAATCGGCGAATGATTGGTAGCGCTCAAACATTTCACGAGCGATCGACTTGGGGCGCACGTTCTCCTGTTCGACCCAAGGGTGCGCGGCCGCAAACGTGTTGAAGGTTTCGTAGAGGAATTCTCGCAGGGGCTTGGGGTGTTCTACTTCCTCTAATTTCGCCATGCGCTCCTCGTAGGGAATGCCGGCCGCTTTCCATTCTTCGATTTTAAGACCTTTCTGCTTGTCGACTTGGCGCCGCAAGATCTGTTCTGGGTCCTCGACGATGGCTTCGCAGAGCGTGAGCACATCAAACGGATAGTCGGGCGATTCACGCTCCAGCAGCGGTAACGTATCAATGAGATATAGTGAGAGCGCTTGATGGAGGGAGAAATCTGCCTGTAACTCTAAATTAACGCGTAAGCGACGTCCCGAAGGCTCGCGTGGTATAAATTCAATAATTTTTCTCTCCACCAAGGCGCGAAATAGCTGCCAAGCGCGTTGGCGTAGGGCGCGTTTCTTGGTGGGGGTTTCGTGACAATCATTAATGAGGTCTCGCAGGGCCCGACAGCCGTCGCTGTCGCGACTTAGGACGAGCAAGAGCATGCCATGCGATACGTCAAAATGAGATGAAAGTTCCTCCGGCGCCGCGGTGCGCAGGCGTTCGAATGTTTTCGCATCCCAACTCACGCTGCCCTCAGGGGCGCGCTGTTTAACGAGCTTCTTTTTCTTGGCCGGATCAGCCGCCGCCTTTTCCTCCGCGCGTTTATTTTCGATGAAATGCTCCGGTGCCTGAACGATCACGTAGCCTTGATCATCAAACCCGGCGCGGCCGGCTCGGCCCGAGACTTGGCGGAAATCTCGCACGCTGAGAATCGCCGCTTTTTTGCCATCGTATTTCCAGAGCTGGGTGAAGAGCACGGTACGAATCGGAACATTGATCCCGACCCCCAAGGTATCGGTACCGCAGATAAGTTTGAGCAGACCTTTTTGCGCCAACTGTTCGACCAGAATACGGTATTTGGGCAAAAGCCCCGCATGGTGCACGCCAATGCCATGGCGCAGCCAGCGCTTCATATCTTTTCCGTAAGGACTATTGAATTTCACCGCTTCCAAGGCCGCCGCGAGCGTTGCTTTTTCTGCCTTCGTGCAAATCGGTAGGCTCATTAAAGCTTGGGCCGCTTCAGCCGCCGCCCGCTGGGTAAAATGGACGAGGTAGACCGGTGCGCGTTGCGCGAGCAGCAATTGGCTCACCCGTTCCGCCAACGGGGTTTCCGAATATTCAAAAGCGAGCGGGACTGGTCGTCGATCGCTTCGCACCGTGAGGCTGGGAGCACCCGTCACGCGGGTTAATTCACGTTCAAAAAAATCCGTTGAGCCCAACGTGGCGGACATCAGTAAAAAGCGCGCTTGCGGCAGAGTGAGCAGGGGAACCTGCCAAGCGTAGCCCCGTTCATCATCTGAGTAATAATGAAATTCATCCATGATCACCGCGCTCACCTCGGCGTGCGCGCCGCGGGTCAACGCGATGTTCGCCAGAATCTCTGCCGTGCAGCACAACACGGGCGCGTGGGGGTTAACCGAAGCATCACCGGTCATCATGCCGACATTTTCCGGACCAAAATCTCGACAGAGGCTGAGGAATTTTTCGTTAACTAACGCTTTAATGGGACAGGTGTAAACCGAGCGCTGCCCCGCGCAGAGTGCTTTGAAATGCAGGGC
Source organism: Opitutia bacterium Tous-C10FEB (assembly GCA_002304425.1). Classification (GTDB taxonomy): domain Bacteria; phylum Verrucomicrobiota; class Verrucomicrobiia; order Opitutales; family Opitutaceae; genus Lacunisphaera. The sequence goes on along the minus strand of NEUY01000022.1, from coordinate 14,781 downwards.
TGCCGCCACCAATGATTTACCCGAGCCGGTCGGCGTATTAAGCACGACGTTACGGCCTGCGAACAGCTCGAGAATGGCCTCTTCCTGTTCCGGATAAAGCGTCAGCCCGCGCGCCGTCATCGCTTGGAGAAAGGCGTCGAGCACCGCCTCGGGATGCGGGCATCCACTCAGGGGGGCCAGTGGGGCGGTGGACGGCAGTGACATCAGCGCCACAACGAGGCTTCCGCCCCTGCGAGACAAGCCAGGACGACTTAAAATGCAGCGGTTAAACCGGTTTTCTCTGTCTCCGTTTTCAACTCAGATTTGACGGCACCAATCCTAGCGCTTACGGTCTAGCTGAGTAACCATTCTATTATCCATGAAAACCACCGCTCTTTTTTCGTCATTTTTACTGGCCGCGAGTCTGGTCAGTTCATCTGTTTTAGCTCAGGAAAATTCGCCCGCCCCAGCTTCCGCTGCACCGCTAGCGCCGGTGACGTTAAATGGGGTGGTGGCGGTTGAAAAATTACCCACCCCCACGTCTTTATTGAAGGATGCGGAAGCGGAAGGTCTGACAATTTTGCGCATGGAACAGACTCCCGATCGCATGATTGTGGTCTACCAGTATCCGGACGGCAGTACGCGCGCTTTTGCCTACACCACCACGGTAGAAGTGGCGGCGGCTACGCCTGGGCGGGCCGCCGCACTGTCAAAGGCCACTTATACGGTGGTAGCAGAGCCAACTCCGGCTCCGACGGTGGTCTACGCGCAACCAGAAACCATTTATTACACGCAGCGCGAACCCGTCTATTATTCGCCCCGTTACATTCGCGCTTATGATCCTGCGTGGGACTTTTGGACTCCATTGGCCGTAGGCGTCGGCCTCGGCTGGGGTTTTGGCGGGCATCAGAGCCATGGCGGGTCTTACGGCCACCGTGGTCACGGTGCCTGGCACGGGGGCCACGGTACCCACCGTGGGGGGCATCGCTAAAATCCTTCGATCATTTTATAGCCAATCAATCGCGGCGGTTGGCTGGCTGATACCGTTCGGCCCTCGTGGCTGATTTTTAAAATTAATCATTATACCTGCGGCAACGAAACCGAGCCTTGTCACCGCCGCGTTCGGCCCTTTTATTGTCTCTTCCATATGACATCTGTTGCCTCCCGTCCAATGAGCGCTCGCTCCATTACTTCCCTCAGCATCGCTTTGGCCGCCATGGCGTTGCTTTTACCCGCTTGCAGCAAGGCCCCGAAGGAGGCCGCAACCAAACCTGCCGCCGCCAGCACGTTGATCACGGTCGAACAGCGCGTCAGCTATGGCATCGGCTACAACATGGGCTCCGGCATCGCGCAACAGGGTGGCTTCACGGTGGACCAAGCCGCGCTGAAGGCGGGGCTCGATGACGGTCTGACTAAAGCCAAAACGGCTTTACCTGAGGCGGACATTCAAGCGGCGTTCACCACGCTCCAGGAGCGGATGGCAAAAGTGACAGCGGAAGCCGCCACTAAGCAGCTTGCCGCGGGTGCAGAATTTTTAGAAAAAAATAAAACCCGCGCGGGCGTAAAAGTTACCGCTTCTGGCTTGCAGTACGAAATTCTGGTCACGGGCAAAGGCCCCAAGGCTAAGTCGACCGATACGGTCGTCGTGCGTTATCATGGCACGCTGGTTGATGGGACGGTTTTTGACAGCTCCGTGGAACGCGGTGATACCGCCGAATTTGCCGTCACCGGTGTGATTCAAGGCTGGGTCGAAGCGCTGCAACTGATGGCGGCGGGGGATAAGTGGAAACTTTATATTCCAGCTGGGCTGGGCTATGGCCCTCGTGCGGCGGGGAAAATTCCCGCTAATTCGACGTTGGTTTTTGAAGTCGAATTGGTGTCGATCAAGTAAGTTGGCCTCGCCAATGGTGTCCAATGCATGATGCCCTGACCCTTTCCTGCCCCCATTGCGGCGAGTCTTTTTCACTCGCCCTGGATGTTAGCGAGGGCAGTGCGGAGTTCACCGCGGATTGCGAGGTGTGTTGTCGCCCCATGAAGGTCAGCGTGAATATTCAAGACGGCGCCTTAGCCGGCTGGGATGTAGTCGAAGAATGAAATACTCCGGTCGGCCTAGCGTTGACGGCGAGCGCTAGAATCGCGTCACTCTCTCGCACCCCTGATTGCTCGCCCTCATGAATTGGCCAAACGAAATATTCTACCTTGGCTACTTGGCTCTCTTTGGCGGCTGTATTGTCGCCATGCTTGCTTGGCATCGCCAGCAGCGGAAGCAGCGGCTACCGTTTGCCGCTGACCTCAAATTACTGCGCGCCCCGGGCGAGACCCAACTTCGCTTAGTGCGTCGGTTTGAGGAAGAGGGTTTTAGCGGAATGATTGTGGCCTCCGTTGTGCCCGCGGCGAGTGGGATGGGCTTACTCTTGCTGACAGTGCGCTTACCGCAAGAGCTCCAACTCGGCGGAGCCGCGTTAACGTTGGTCGTTTTCCTGGCGACTTTCTATTGCTCCGCTCGCTGGTTTTCGCGCCGCGCGCAAGAAAGTGGTAACCGCTATCTCGGGTATTTCGGTGAACGCGTCGTGGCGGAACAGCTTGAACCGTTGAAAGCGCACGGCTGGCGAATTTTCCACGATGTCCCGGGTGGTACGATAGAACACCGTTTCAATCTCGATCACCTAGCGGTCGGGCCAGCGGGAGTTTTTGTGATCGAAACGAAAACTCGCCGCAAGGGTCCGGCGCGCCCCGGCTTTGATCCTGGTACCGTATATTTTGATGGCCGCTCCTTGGTTTGGCCCTGGGGAGAAGACAATCACGGCCTCGAACAAGCCGAACTTCATGCGGACTGGTTTACCGCAACGCTGAAAGCTGAAATCAACGAACAGTTGCCGGTCACGCCAGTATTGGCGCTGCCGGGTTGGGTGGTAGCGCTTAAGCCCTCGCAAGATTCACGCCGCTGTCGCGTCGCCCGTCCGCAGGATTTATCGTCGCAACTGCTGAGTGGGCCGGTGGCGTTGACTGAAGCACAAATCAGCCGAATTAGCGCAAAACTCGAAGCACGCTGTCGCGACGTCGACTATTGAGGCGAAGTTCAGCGGCCATTGAAGCGGTCTTTTCCCTCGACCCAATCGGCTAGGCGCATTGTTTGGAGGCTTGCCCGAGATGCTTCCATTACAACCGATCGGTTATATTCACACGCAAAAGCAGGTGAAGTTTCAGGCGCGGCATCAACCGACGGAGAGTGTCGCGGAGCGCAACATTCTCGAATTGCTGCCGGACTGCGATTATGAGCAAGCGCTCCATGATGTAGCCGGTTTCACGCGCATCTGGTTAATTTGGTGGTTTCACCGCAATACGGGCTGGCGGCCACGGGTTTTACCTCCGCGCGGTCCGGCGACAAGACGGGGCGTCTTCGCCACCCGCTCACCCCATCGGCCTAATCCTCTCGGGTTAACTCCCGTGCCGCTCATTGCTATAGAAGGTCGTCGACTCATCCTCGGCGCCTGTGATCTGGTCGATGGCACCCCGGTGTTTGACGTAAAGCCTTACATTCCGGCTTATGATTCCTTTCCCGATGAAAAGGCGGGTTGGCTTGATGAAATGGAGGCGTCGCTGGCCGCCCCGCCGCAATTCCGAGTGGAATTTTCCAGCTTAGCGCAGGAACAGGCCGAGTGGTTACTCCAGCACTGGGCCATTGATTTTCGCCCACGCGTGAACGAATTGCTCAGCCGTGATCCCAGCCTGCACCGCACCCGGCGCATCACCCGGCGGGCACCGGATGAATTTGTCATCGGCTGCGGCGCTTGGCGCGCTGTTTTTAAAATAGCGGGAAAGATCGTATTCATTCTCTCGCTCGAGCCGGGTTATCCGCGCCGCTTTCTGGAAGACCCAGCCCGCACGGAAGGCCTGCCCGATCGCACCGCCCAATTAGCCTACATGGCGCAGTGGCCCTCGCGGCTCAGCGCGATTCTGCCGCGAGCCGCGCCATGAAATTATCTGGTCTCGACCAATTTTTTATTGGCTGGTTCGGCTTAGCAAACGTCGTCGTATTTTTTATCTTTGGTTACGACAAGTGGCAGGCAGGGCGCAAGCGTGGGCAACGAGTTTCCGAAGCCACCTTGTGTCTGACGAGTGCGCTGGGCGGGTGGCTGGGGGGATTCTGCGCGCTATTTATTCTTCGGCACAAATCAGCTAAACCCTCTTTTCAGCTTAAATTTGCCGCTGCTTTTTTTGTCTGGGCGGCGCTCATGACTGGAGCTGTTGCCGTGAGTGGTCGGTGGTAAAAGTTACAACGACTTGGTCTGATCGTTGCCTCGGCTGGGCCCCATTGCCATCACCCCCGCCACGCCCGCGCGCCGATTGTACTTTCGCCTTCGCTTCTGCGCTAGTTTCTATTCGTTCCTTTCGAATGAGAGAGATGTGCTACCGCTGCTTTTGGCCCCAGCAATTATGCTGGTGCTCGTCCTTGCTGCCGATGCTGACACGTACCCGGTTCATTTTTTTAATGCACCCCAAGGAATTTAAAGAGGAAAAAGCCGGAACAGGTCGACTCACTCAATTGTGCCTACCGAATAGTGAGCTGCATATGGGGAAGGGGTTTGATGACCACGCGCCCGTCCAAGCGGTGCTCGCTGATCCGCTAAATTATTGCGTGCTCCTCTATCCGGGCGTCACCGCGCTTAACTTATCAGAGGTGGAGCGCGTCCCTCCGGCGGCGGCCCAATTTAGTGAACTCCGCCTTGCGCTGACAAATCGGCGCCTCGTGGTTATTTTACTCGATGCAACCTGGAGCGGGGCGCGAAAAATGTTGCGGCTAAGCGCGAGTCTTCAGCGTCTGCCGCGCATCATGTTTACGCCGGCTGCGCCGAGTCGCTATATTATCAAGCAACAGCCGCAGGCGGGCTGTCTGTCGACTTTGGAGGCGGTGCATGAATTGCTGCTCGTTTTGGAGCGGACTGGGCTCGATCAATATCTTTTGCCCGACTTGTTGCTGAGTATTTTTCAGCGGATGCAGGATTTTCAGATTAAATGTGCCGCCGATCCCAGCCGTGCGGGGTATCGCCGTCAGCCCTACAGCGACCCAGCTGATCGTCGACTAGCGGCCGGCGATCGCGCGGCGCGGCGCGATAATTTCATGCACCAACCGGCGCACTCTGATCCCGTGCCACCTTTGCCCTTAGCTTAAGGGCATCAGGGGCTGGCTGCCTCGCGCTTGGCTTAAGGCAACTTGGCTTGGATAACTTTACTGGCGGCGCCAAAATCAATCAGACCAGCTTCGGGGCGCTGTTTCAGAGCGCCGATTACTTTCCCCATCTCTTTTTTTGAAGTGGCCCCAGTGGCAGCGATGACTTCCAGGACGAGGGCTTCCAGTTTGGCGGGATCGAGTCCCGCGGGGAGGAATTTTTCAAGAATGGCTATCTCGGCCGTATTCAGCGCCACGAGGTCAGCGCGCCCGCCTTTTTCAAATTCGGTACGGGCATCCGTCAGATTTTTAACCGCTTTGCGAAAAGTGGCCATGGTGAGCGCTTCATCGATGGGCTTGCTCGTGTCCATCGCTGCGCGCTGGATGGCGGCATCCATCGTGCGCAGGGCTGTTGCCGTCGCCGGGTCGCGGGCTTTCATCGCCGTAATAATGTCAGCGCGGAGTCGTTCGTAGGTGGTAGGCATAAGTTGAAGCGTAGCCAAACGCTCCCCACGCAAAGTGCAATCCGTGATCTCTGGGCTGCGGGGCCTTAGACGACTGATTCGATGATCACGGTGCGCCGCTGACCGCCGAGATCGAGGGAAAGGGCTTCTCCTTGACTGCAGCCCATCAAGTGACGCCCCAGCGGAGATTGCGGGGTAATCACCAGCACGCGTTGATCGCCGTGGGCTATTTCCATCCCGCCCGCCCTTGGTCCGATGAAATAGTAATTTTGCTCTGTTCCCTGTAAGGTAATTAAGGCTCCCACGCTGATCGGTTCTGTGCGCAAAAAATTTCGGGGCACGATGGCTTGGAATTGCGCCAAAGCGAGGGCGGCTTCATCGGCTGCTTTGGATTGTCCGTGCGCGAGGTAAGACGCTTCCAGCCCCCGCGTGTCGTATTTGTCCTCAGCTTTATTTTCTTCGTCAGTCGCTTCGGCGTGGGTCGCTAAGGCGGCGGCGGTCAGCATCGTGAGCTCCGCTTGTAGCTGCGTGATGATTTTAGCTAAGAGTTCAGTTTTGGTCACGGGTAAATATTTTCAGGCTCGATTGGCGCGCGGCCTGAGGAGCCTAGGCCACGCTGGAGGTTAGCGCGAAAAGTTTTCAGGTATTTTTTCGTCACGGTAGATAGCGACGAAAGCCGGTTGCCCGGCGAGGTGAGCGGCGCGGTACATCCCCAGCGAGTTAAACTCCATCGCGATGTTGCCCTGTCGATCGATGGCGACGACGCCACCGGTTCCGCCGAGCTTGCCAACTTTGGCGATGCTGGCGGCCGCCGCGGTGTGGAGCGGAACGCCCCGGTATTCCATCTGAGCGGAGACATCATGCGCCACATTGAGGCGCATGAAATATTCGCCATCGCCGGTGGCGCTGAGCGCGCAAGTTGCGTTGTTAGCGTAATTACCGGCACCGATGATGGGGGCATCGCCGACGCGGCCATATTTTTTATTCGCCATGCCGCCAGTCGAGGTGCCGGCGGCGAGGTTGCCTTGTTGATCGAGGGCCGCGCACCCGACGGTACCCCAGCGACTTTGCCGATCAAAATAATCAGAAGTGTGGCGAACGCCGGTCTGAGCGGCTTTTTCGCGGGCCTGAATTTTCTTTAATTGTTCGCGCCGGAATTCCGTTTGGAAGTATTCATTGGGGACCAGGGCATAGCCTAGGCTTTGAGCGAATTGCTCGGCCCCTTCGCCGATTAACATGACGTGACTAGATTTCGTCATGACATCCCGGGCAAGATTGATGGGGTTTTTAATATGCTGCAGCCCGGCGACCGCCCCCGCGGCCAGGGTATTTCCGTTCATAATGGAAGCATCGAGTTCGCATTGCCCAGCGGCATTAAGCACCGCGCCACGCCCCGCATTGAAAAGCGGGGAATCCTCGAGAACATTAATGGTGGCGGCGACGGCTTCAATCGCCGGGCCGCCTTTTGCCAGCACTTGGTAGCCGGCGGCCAGGGCTTCGTTCAATTGCTGGCGAATTTCAGCCTCGCGACCGGGCGGCATATTTTGTCGCTCAATGACCCCTGCGCCACCATGGAGCACGAGACCAAAGCGCGGTAGCGGCTCAGCCGCGCAGGCCGTGCTCAGTCCCACGCTAAATAAAAATGCTAGACGTAAATATTTTTTCAAAGCTAGGGGGCTTTTTTAGAGCAATTATTTGTCGCGGCCGAGCGCTTGCAGGAAAAACGCATAATTGCGGGCGACATCGCGCAAAGCATCGTAGCGTCCAGCCACGCCGCCGTGGCCTGCCCCCATGGTGGCATGGAGTAAGGTGGCGTTGGCTCCGGTATCAAGCGTGCGGAGTTTGGCCAAATATTTGGCCCCCTCCCAATAAGGCACTTGGCTATCATGGTAGGAGACGAGTACGAGGAGATGCGGGTAAGCAGTGGCTTTGAGGTTATCGTACGGACTGTAAGCGCGCATCCACTGATACTGCTCTTTAATGTTCGGGTTGCCCCACTCGATGTATTCCTCGGTGGTTAGCGGCAGCGTGGCATCCAACATGGTGTTGAGTACATCGACGAACGGCACTTGCACGATCGCCGCGTGGAAGAGATCGGGGCGTTGGTTAATCACCGCGCCCATGAGTAGGCCGCCGGCACTGCCTCCTGAAGTTACGAGCTGGGCGGGGCTCGTCCAGCGCTGGTCGACTAACCATTGTCCGCAGTCCACGAAATCGTTGAACGTGTTCATTTTTTTATCCATGCGGCCGGCTTCGCGCCACTCTTCTCCGAGTTCACCGCCGCCCCGAATATGCGCGATGACATAAATAATCCCACGATCAAGGAGACTGACGCGGCTGCTACTAAAGGCCGCCGGCATACTGAGGCCGTAAGAACCATAACCATAGAGCCAAAGCGGTTGTGGTTTGGTGCGATCTAAGTCAGCTCGATAGACGATCGATAGCGGTACTTTTGTCCCATCGCGCGCCGTCGCCCAGATTCGCTCTGATTTGTAATGCTCAGGACTGAAGCCGCCCAGCACGGCCGTTTGTTTAATGAGCGTCCGTTCCCCAGTATTTAAATTTTCAGCATAAACCGTCGTGGGGCGAACGAGTGACTGGTAGTTGAATTGATAAATGCTGGTGTGGTAATCCCAATTGCGGTCCGCGCTGACTTCATAAGTCGCCTCGGGCATGGCCAAGCGGGTCGACGCACCCGAAGCAAAACTGAAGCGCCGCAGATGGGGGAGCCCATTTTCCCGTTCGGCGATCACCATGTGATCGGCAAACATATCCAGCCCCTCGATCTTAATGGCGGGATTAGGCGCGATGAGATCGGTGGTGGCGGTCGGTTGGCTCACTGGGGCCTGGCAGATTTTGTAGTTTTTTGCCCCGGCCCCATTGGTTACATAGTAGAACTGTCCGTCCCGGTGTTCGCTGTAGTATTTAACATTTTCCGTTCGGCCGAGTAGCCGCTGCAGTTTTGCGCCGACCACGTCGGTGGCGAGTGCCCACGCCTCGCTGGTCTGTTTACTTTCAGCGTGGATAAAAATAAATTTACCATCGCGCGATTTATCGACCTGGAGATTATAGAGTTCGTCTTGATCTTGATAGATTAACTCAGTTTGCCCGCGGCTCAGGGTCCAACGGTAAACTTTATCGGAGCGCTTGGTCTCATTTTCCGTGCCGTAGTAAATCACATCATGACCGGCGCCCCATTCTAAGCTGGAGACCGCGCCAATTTTTTGGGGCAGCAGAGCCTTGGTCGCCAAGTCCATCACAAACACTTCGTATTGGCGGTAGCCCGTCCAATCGATCGAGTAGGCCAGTCGCGCCCCATCATCACTCACGCGAAATTGTCCGACGGCAATGTAGGTGTGCGTCCCCACGAGCGTATTCAGATCGAGCAGAATCTCTTCGGGGGCGACTCCGCGGCTGAGTTGCCGGCAGTAAATGGGGTACTGTTTGTTTTTTTCCGTGCGGGTATAGTAACGGTAGCCGAGCCAAGTTACCGGCGCGGAAGCATCATCTTCTTGGATTCGGCCAATCAGCTCTTGGTAGAGGTTAGCGCGCAGGTTAGTCGCGGGCGCCAGCACGGCTTCCGTATAGGCATTTTCGCGTTCGAGGTAATTGATGACCGCGGGATTCTCTTTCTCCCGTAGCCAAAAATAGTTATCGACCCGCGGATCGGCATGCACCGTGACATTTTTTGGCTGGGGCGTAGCCACGGGGGGGCGGGAACGGGCAAGGTCGAAGCTGGCTTGAGTAGTGACGGCAAGAGCACACATAGAAATAATGGGGCAGATGAGTTTCATAGTTATAAAGATGGCTTAAATTGCGCGGTCGCCGCACTCCAATTACGTTTGGGCTTACCCGTTCCGGCCGCGAGCATCAGGCCTGCGGCGAGAGACCATTACTAAAAATTAAACGCTTCACCAATTCGGTCAACCGCTCGCTTAAGAGGGTATCTTCTTGTTCGGTTGTCATCTGGTACGTGCTCCGTTGCGTCGCGCGTTCGGCTAGTTCGACGCTCAGGACGTAAATAAAACCGCGCCGAACAAAGAGCAAAGAGCCCCGTTTGGCTTGAACTGGCACCCCGCCAGGCGTTGCCATGATTTTAGATTTATCTTCAAAAAATGAACCGCCAGGTAGAAGCGCGTAAGTTATTAAAGCGCCGTCGTTTAAATCAGGCAAAAAACGTGCGCTTTGAATCGTCGCCCCCGGAAAGCGTTGCTGGAAATCAGCGAGCACAAATTGCGTGAAAAAATAAAGCAGATACTCTCGGCGGGTCGTCGTCTGGTACTCCCAGCGTTGCGAAGCGTCCTGGGGAAAACAGGCGATACTGATGTGCGTGTTGTAGCTATCGCTGAAGGTAACAACATTTTCGGTATCGGTAATGGTGCCACCCAGTTCGCGCAACACGGGGGCGATAATTTTATATTCACCCGTGGCTGAAAGGTACGTGTCGCCTGCCATTTTCCCGAGCAGGCCCACGGACTCCGCGGTCACGTCCGTCGGCAGGTTGCTCCCGATGACGAGGGCCAGCATGAGACGAGGCGACATTAGAAAATCCTGATGAAACCCAGGCATGGTTAAAAGAATTTTAAACGGGCGCAGAACTTTTCCCGAATTGTTGCCAAAGGGTCACGGGGATTTGCTCGGGGCGGGTCTGTGGACCGAGGCCCGTGGCCGTTAAATCACGCAGCCAAGCCTGCGCTTGCTCGGGGGCTAATTTACCGCGTAAGAGTCCCCCGATTTGTTTTCGGCGCTGCTGAAAACAGGCGCGAATGAGTGCTTTATTCGCGGCCGTAAAAATAAATGGGCGCGGTTTACGAACCAGTTGGAGTAGGTAGGATTCAATATCGGGGCGCGGATAAAAGCAGGAGGCATCGACCTTATGCCCCGGCGCTACGGCGAAGGCCGCTTGCAAGATAATCGAAATGGCGCCGAATTGTTTCGAACCCGGTGCGGCGAGATAGCGTTGAGCGGCTTCTTGCTGCAGCATTAAAACCATGCGCTCAGGCAAAGGGCCCGCCAGGACCGCGTCGAGCCACGGAGTGGCAATCGCATAAGGCAGATTCGCCACAATTTTAAAAGAGGTCGCGCGGGTGGACGGTAGGCCGGCCAGGGGTTCATCCATCGCATCACCTTCCATCAAATGGAGCTGGGGTTGCGCGGCGGCGAGGGTGGCGAGCAGATGGGCATGCAGTTGCCGGTCTTTTTCTACGGCCCAAACTTCCGCACCGGCCGCAAGTAAGGCGTTGGTTAAAGTGCCTAAGCCCGGCCCAATTTCGACCACGGTATCGCCGCGACTAACTCCGGCCAGCTCGAGCGATTTGTGCACAATATTCCCGTCGACCAAAAAATTTTGCCCCAAAAAATGCTTAGGCTGATGATTGAGCTGCGTGAGCAGTTCACGCGTGGTCGTGGGCGAAAGCGGCATTGAGGTTGGGCTTAAATACTGCGGCGAAAATCCCGAATTAACTTGGCGGGATCCAGGGACCGCATGAGGGCTTCACCAACGAGCACGGCACCGGCGCCCGCAGCTTTTACGCGGGCCGCATCCGCCGGGGTCGTAATGCCGCTTTCACTGACCGCGATCACGCCTTTGGGGAATAATGGAATGAGTTGCTCGCTCAACGTAAGATCAGTTTTAAATACCGCCAAATCACGATTGTTCACCCCGATGATTTGCGCGTTGTGGTCCAGCGCTCGGGTGAGTTCTTCGCGATTATGAATTTCAAACAGAACATCAAGACCAGCGGCTTTCGCGGCCGCGTGGAGCGAGGTGATCTCGGCATCCTGCAAGGCTCGCACAATGATCAAGATGGCACTAGCTCCCGCGCGGCGGGCTTGTTGGACCTGGATCGGATGCACCATGAAATCTTTGCGCAAACAGGGCAGGGCCGGCAGATTTTCAGCAAAGTCTTTTGTGACGCTCGCTAAATCCGCGAGGGTTCCGCCAAAATATTTTTCATCGGTTAGAATGGAGAGGGCGCTGGCCCCCGCGGCTCGGTAACGCCGCGCTTGTTCAAGGGCTCCGGTGTTGGCGCTAATCACGCCCGCTGAGGGCGAGCGTCGTTTAATTTCTGCAATGACCGCGAGCTGACCGTCTGGTCGGCGGAGTGCTTGGAGAAAGGCGGGCGGGCGGGGGAGCGTTGCATCGAGCTCAAGCAGCTCATCGATAAATACCGGTCTTAAGAGCGGCGCAATTTCGTGCCGCTTGTGCTGCATTATTTCAGTTAGCTTATCCATGGAGATCGCCTTAGAAACACACGAAATCGCTGGATTGGAAACTGAAAATTTCCAGCTTTTTAGGTGTGTTTAACGAAATTCCTGATTACTCAGAGGGTCTATGTCAGCTATTGAAGACCTCTGCCAAACGCTGGTTCGCCTGCGCGCCCCTGACGGTTGTCCCTGGGATCGGGAGCAAACGCATCAAACCCTCGCGCGTTGCCTGATTGATGAAGTGAGTGAACTACTCGAGACCATTGACCGCCACGATCTGCCGCATATGCGCGAGGAACTGGGCGATGTTTTGGTGCAAGTCGTGTTTCACGCCCAATTAGCCGCGGAACGAGGTGACTTTAATTTTGAGGACGTGGCCCGGGAGATCAACGCGAAGCTAGTTCGGCGCCATCCGCACGTCTTTGGCTCAGCGCACGCTGACAATTCCGCCCAGGTGATTGAGGTTTGGGAAAAAGTTAAGGCTCAAGAAAAAGCCGCGGCCGGCAAAACTCAGTCAACCGTTTTTAAACATCTTCCGCCGCAACTGCCGGCTCTGATGTTGGCGGAGAATGTCTGGAAGCAAATTGCGAAAGCTAACTTACCTACGGCTGGCGTGATTGATGCCGCTCAAATTGCGGCGCTCGGTCCGCAACTTGATCAAGCGACCCTCGGTCGTAGGCTGTTTGAATTAACCGCCGCCGCTCGCGTCACGGGCCTTGATCCGGAAGGAGCCCTCCGGCAAGAGACGGCCCGCATCATGCAGGCGTTAGAGCAGCGGGCGGCACCTTCGGGGACGAAAGTATAGTTTGTGCATGCCGCTATGCGTCGCCCCACCTTTCTGACCAACGGGCCGCTCCTGGCTCTTTACGTATTTTATTTGCTGTGAAAAAAAAGTCACCACTGGTGGTCGTGCCCACGGCGATTGTGACCGAATGGTTTCAGCCGTTTACTGCTTATCTCACCAAAGAGCGGCGCTATTCGAATTACACGGTGCGCAATTATCACCAGGCCTTGGTCGATCTCTACGGCTGGCTCGAGCAGACGAAACGAGCGACCCAAGGATTCGCGCAACTCTCGCCCCGTGATACCCGGGATTTTATTATTGAGGCCCAGCGGCGCTTTAACCGACGGACTCTGCATAATCATGTTGCGGGCTTGCGGACCTTTTTCCGCTATTGGCTGCAGCAAGGTAAAGTGACCCGTAATCCATTCGTCGGGGTACCGCTGCCCAAATTGGAACGGGCACTGCCGAAATTTTTAACCGAGACGCAAATGGCTCTGCTGTTGAGTGGCCCGCAAAAATTACTCAGTGCCGGTAGCTTAGACGCAGCTAGCGCGTGGCGCGATCGGCTCGTGCTCGAGTTGCTTTATGGCGGCGGCTTTCGCGTTAGTGAACTGGTGGCCTTACGCTACGCCGCGATCGATTTTGAGTCGGGCACTGCCCGCGTCGTCGGGAAAGGGCAGAAGGAGCGCATCTGCCCTCTGGGCGCAGTCGCTTTGGCGGTCTTAAATAAATTCCGAGAAATTTATGCGCCGCAGGCTGACCCGCAAGATCTCCTCATTACCGTGACCGCCCAGCAACGCATGACGGTACGAGCGGTTCAGCTCCTGGTTAAAAAATATCTAGCGCTCGCCGATCTACCGATGGATATCTCGCCGCATAAATTACGTCACTCTTATGCCACGCACCTGCTTAATTCCGGCGCTGATTTACGGGCGGTGCAAGAGCTGCTTGGGCACGTTAACTTAACCACTACGCAGATTTATACGCATACGAGCGTGGCGCGCCTGAAGGAAATTTACGCCAAGGCGCACCCGCGAGCGTAAGCTCGAGGGGAGTTACAGCTGCTTAATTGCTCCGGTGATTACTTCGCAGGCTCGATCAATCGCGGCCCCTTCATGCGCGGTGCTTAAAAACCACGCTTCATAAGCGCTGGGCGGAAGATAGACCCCTTGGTCCAAGCAATTCTGGAAAAATCTACTGAATAATTTGGCATCCGAGGTGAGCGCACTGGGGAGATCGCGCACCGACGTCGGGGTGAAAAATAAACTAAACATGGAGCCCACCTGCGGCGCTTGAAGCGCGATACCCTTAGCTTGGGCGGCCGCGCTTGCCGCCGCGCAAACTTGTCGGCCCAGTGCATCAAGGCGCGCGTAAGGTTTTAATTCGGCGAGCATTTGCAGCGAAGCAATGCCCGCGGCCATCGCGAGGGGGTTGCCGCTGAGCGTCCCCGCGTGGTAGACGGGACCGAGCGGGGCTAATTGGTCCATCACCTCGGCGCGTCCGCCGAAAGCGCCCACCGGCAGACCGCCGCCAATAATTTTGCCCAAGCAGGTCAGGTCAGGCGTGATATTTTCGAGTTCTTGTACGCCGCCGGCGGCGAGACGGAATCCCGTCATGACTTCGTCAAAAATTAATAAGGCCCCCTGAGCGGTGCAGGCTTGGCGGAGGTGCTGATGATAGCCGGCAGCGGGCTTAATAAAACCCACGTTGCCGATGTAAGGTTCAAGAATAACGCCCGCAATTTTCCCCGGATTAGCCGCGAAGGCGGCATCGATAGCGGCCGTGTCGTTATAGGGTAGCACGATCGTTTCTTGCGCAAAGGCAGCGGGAATGCCCGCGCTGTCGGGATAGCCGTGGGTGAGGGCGCCCGAGCCCGCTTTGATCAGGAGCGAGTCCGAGTGGCCATGATAACAACCGGCAAATTTAATGATTTTATCACGCCGGGTGAACCCGCGGGCTAAGCGGATAGCTGACATCGTGGCCTCAGTGCCGCTGCTGCACAGGCGAACTTTTTTGATGGAGGGAAAAAACTGCACGATCAACTCCGCCATGGTGACCTCTGCGGGATTGGGGGTGCCAAAACTCGTCCCTCGCTCCAGCGCAGCCGCAATCGCGGCTTTGATGCGCGGATGATTATGCCCGTGAATGGCTGGACCCCACGTGCCCACAAAGTCGAT
>NEUY01000021.1 GCA_002304425.1 Opitutia bacterium Tous-C10FEB | reverse complement strand
GGGGCATCCTGAATATTGGCGGCCAGATCAAAAACTAAATAGGCACCGTTCGGCACCACCACAGGCTTTTTTTGCCCGAGGGCCACCACCGCGGCTACGATCACCGCCAGCAGCAAGCCGCCACCAAAAATGACCACGACGAGAGCGGTCAGGCTGGCAAAAAAAGAGATGAAAAAACTTTTCATTTCGCCAAGCTAATCCGCTCTCATGCTACCGCCAGCGAAAAGAATTTTGCCCTTCCGCTGACCTCCCCCGCGCCGGCTAATTTAGCGCACCCGTTCCGCTAGTCCCTGGGGCGTTACGATCGTGGGGTTTTGGTAAAGAGTCCCCGCGGGAATACCGGCGACCGCTTGTTTTTTGAGCGATCCACCGGGACTCACCAAATTAGCGGTCACAAAAATCAGCAAATTTCGCTTCTGCGTACTTTCGCCCTTGCTGCGGAAAAATCGGCCAAGCCCAGGCAAATTGCCCAGGACGGGAACTTTATCACTGACATTTTTAACATCTTCGCGCGTTAGCCCACCCATAACGAGCGTGGCCCCATCCCAAATAGTCACTTTCGTGCTCATTTCGCGCACCCCAAAGATCGGCTGAAAAAAACCGGAAGGAACGGTCACGGTCGTGCCACCCGAGATGGCAATGCTTTGTCCCCCGTATTCAACGAAGCCTTCAAATTCCGTAACCTTGGGATTCAAATCGAGACTGATGCTATAATCATCTTCCTCCACCGTCGGCGTGACTTTCAATTCCACCCCGACGTTGCGGGTCGTAAATTCTTGGGGCGTCCCCGCCGTGATTGCGACGCCCGCCGAACCGCCGCCGCTCGCACTGCCCGTTCCTACTTGGCTCTGCACTTGGCCGAAAGATTGCGGGTAGCGCAGCTCCTGCGCCACAGTGATCGTGGCGAGATTGCCGGAAAGCACGGTAAGCTTGGGCGCGCTGAGCAACTCGGTACCCGCCTTCTGCGAAAGGGCGCGCACCACGGCGTTGAGGTTAAACTCGCCGATAATACCGCTAATGGTCGCAAGTGGATTGGCGATCACGCCAAGATTATTGGTACCCGGAATGGATGGCGGGTAATTTAGGATCGGCACGTCCGGCGTGGGCGAACCAGTAGAACTCGTCAGCGTGCTATCGAGGATCGCTCCCGTGGCATCCAAGGTGGACGTGGTCGTCGTGGCCCCGACCATCCCCCGAACAATGCTGCCGCGTCCGCCACCCGAGTCGTTCGTAAACGCCTGCGCAAGCGAGCGATTCGCCGTCTGATAATTGCTCACGGCCGCTCCACTATGTTGCGTGGCTTTTTTACCAAGATTCCATTGCACCCCGAGTTCTTCGAGCGCGCCTTGCTGGACCTCCAAAAATTTTGCCTCAATCTCCACCTGGCGAACTTCATTATAGCGCGTCAAAATATTTTGAATGCGCTCGAGATTGCGGGGCGTCTGGGTCACAATCAACTGCGAGCCGTCGAACGCCAAAGTACTCCCCACGACGCCCTCGAAAATTACGCCGGCCAGCTGCAGAAAATCTCGAATGGCTTGGCCCTCCCCGACCATGGTTAATTCATTACCCACCGGCAGCGCCAGGGGACCCACCCGAGTGCCGCCGCTCACACTATTTTGGCCGATCATCCGCAAGACCGTCGAGCGCGCGATGGCGAAGAATTGCGTGGTCAGCGCCGATTGCTCCCCACCCGGTCGAATAATGACGGCATCGGCCTGCACCTCATATTGGTAACCCACCGACTCGGTAATAAAGTCGAGCACACGCTTGAGCGAAAGGTTGCGTAGAGTCAGATTGATGAGCGGATGGGCCATGCTGGGATCGACCAGAATGAGATTAACCCCCTTGGGGCTGGGGCCCGTGAGATCATACTCCTCGGTCAGCGCGCTCAGCGTGTTGATCACGCGCCCAATTTCTAAGCCACTGAAATTCACACTAGGAATTATGATGCGGTGGAGCTTATCTTGGAGCGGCGATGGTCCGGTCGACGCCGCCACGGTGCCTTCTGCTTCGCGCCGCGCACTCGGACGCTGCCAAGCCCGATCAACCGCCCCGAGCATAGCGTCACTCGTTTGAGTCCGAGCTCCACTTGGGCCGGCGCTTTCGCGGTGGAGCCGGTTAATATAAAACTGCGCCTCTGCGTTACCTGGATCCGCTGCGAGGGCCTGCTCTAGAGTATTTCGCGCGGCGGCCGGTTCGCCGGCGAGATATTGTCCGCGCCCCCGCGCCACCAAAGCGGCGACCGCCTCCGCCGGCCGCGCTCGGCGCGACTCAGGCGCCGGCGCCAACTGGGCGACCTCCGCGCTCAGCGAGTAATCAGATAGCCCGCATAATAAAACACTCCAGCAAAGAAAAGTTTTCATATTTTTAAAAATTTTAACGGGTGGCAATATCAGGGACCGCCGGCGCGGCTCCCCGCGGCATCTTGTCGGCTTGGGTCCGGATCGGCGGCAGTGGGCTGTTGATCGGTCGGAGCAGATGCGTTTCAGCCTCAGGTAAACCCATAATTTGTCGCCCCACCCGTACCTCCGGCGGAGTTAGCTGGACGGCCTCAATCCGGTAACTGTCCCCCGCGATGGAAAAGGAATCACCCGCCCGGAGCTCGTGCCGCGAACCACCGGCCAGTGGTTGCAGCACGGCCAGCGGCGTATCCGTGTAGTGCGGCCCACGGCTATCCAACCAGACCTCGCGCCCCGTACCGTCTTCCGTTAGCACGGCGAATGCTGCTGCCTCGTAGACAGGTCCAGTTTCACTGGTTGGGACCAAGACCTTCTTCACCTCAAAGTGCGTGAAGGTTAGTCCAAGCTCCGCAAAATTATGACCCGGCCGAACCAAGCATACCTCAGGGTGCTGCGGCCGAATGAACGTGGCCCGATAATCATGCGCTGGACCGACGTAACCCACCAACTGCAACGGATAGAGCTCGGGTTTTACCGCTAATAATTGGATGCCGAGAGACGGTTTCCCCTCGGGCCAATCAGCGGGTGCCGTGACCGTGTAAGTTCGATCGCGCCCATCATAATAGATGACGGGCGGAGTGAAGAGCTTGTAAACCCAACCGCGGCCCGCTGACTGAGCCGACGGTTCAGGCCAGACAGGCGACTTCTGAGCGATCCGCGCCGGGGGGGCAATCGGCGAGTTCGCCCCAGCAAAACGTATGGCCACGGGCTGGCTACGAATGCGCCGGATAACCTCTTGCTGCTGACCATACCAAATCCAACTAGCGACGTTCAAACCCACGACGGTGACCAGTAGCAGTTTTTCCGCGGACTGCTTAATTCGCGTCATCATGCGGCCGGTGGGGCTAAGCGAGGCAGCAAATCGATCGCCTCGATGATCACGGAGAATTTTGAAAAAACAGGGGGCACCACTACGGCCAGCCCAGCGGAAGCCGTGGGGGCGCTCAATCCCACGGTTTCGGTCGGGTTAGTTAAAGTCTCCACCTCCACACTTCGGACGATTAACGGCAGATCAAAGTCCGCTAGGCTCTGTAGAAACACGCGGAGGGCTTGCGTTTGGCCAGTAAATTCCACGCGCAAGGCCGTGCTCTCAATCTGGCCGGGAACGCGGAGTGACCAAGCGGCGGGCAGCACAAAAAAATCGTCCCCCGCGCCCCCGCGCCCAGGTGACGGGGCGACTCTATTCGCCGAAGCAAACTGCGCTGGCGGCAGCGGGCTGCCCAGCGCTTCGGGAAGTGGACGCTCGCGTTGGAGCGAGAGCAAGGCCAGCGGGCGGGCGGCGTAGAGCAGTGGGAGTATTTGTGCGGCCAGCCGGCGCTGACGAAAAACCGCCGCCGCTAACTCAACCGCGGGGCCCTCATGGGCATAGTCTGAAAAACCAAAATTCTCCTCGGGCCGCATCGCAACGTGCGCGCGCTCAGCGAGCTCGCGTGATTTTTTAATAAAATCAGCTAAGTCAAAAAAAAGCCCGATCGCCGTCGGCGGTAGCGGTGGCTCGAGAGCCGCAGCCGCGCGGCCCCGCAAGGCAGTCCGCACCGCTTCGAGGCTCGCGGCGACGTTAGATTGTTGAACGAGCAGAGCCTGATTATTTTCTTCCCCTAAACTTGGCCGATGCAGAACAAATTGCTCCCGCTCATTTTTTTTGGCGCGTAATTCGATCAGCGCCTGCGTGGCCGCCTGATAACCGCGCCACGCCAGCCCTACTTCGGCCACGAAGATGACGGCTAAAATAATCAGGCCCCACCGATCGCAGAGCCGAGCTGACCAGGCTTTCATTAAAGGGGGTGCGTGGATCGCAGGATCAGCACGCAATCGAATTTTAAGACGCCGGGCTGGCGGTAATCAAAGTGCTGACCGTCGACCGCGAGGCGCACGTAAGGCGAGCGGTCGATGGACTGCAACAAGCGTTGCACGCGGTCCATCGCCCCAACGCTCACGGTGGCCAGCGGGTGCGCTTGGTCCAAGAGGCGTCCAGCAATTATTATTTTCAAGGGCTCCGGCCCGTCCGAGGGAAGCAGCTGCATTTTTTCTAACCAGACATCTTCTAAGCGCACAAAATGCCCTTCCAGCTCGGCTAAAAAATTCAGCCAACCTGCGCGTTGTGCAGACAGGACCTGTAATTGCTCCAGCTGGCGCTGGCTCTCCGCAAGACGGCTGAGCGCTATTTTTTGTTGTGCCTGACGGTTCCGGAGCGGCTTATTTTCTCGCTCCATCGCCGCGATTTTACGCTGCGCTTCATTGAGCAAACTAGACGCATGCCAAATAGGTGCGACCGGTGCGGCAACCATCAGCACAGCCGCGGCTAACAACCAAGGCTGACGACGACGGCGACGCGCCAGCTGGCCCCAACGCGGAGGCAGCAAATTAATGGTCGGGTGGCCCAAAAATAATTGGGCCGCCGCCGCGCCGACGAGATCGGTCAGCCAGCGCGCCGAACTGGCCAGGGCGGCTGAGTCACAATCAGCCGCTAGTTTAACCACCCCAAGCTCAGTCAAACGCTCCACCGGTTGCGGCAGCTCTGCGGCGAGCGCTGCGACTAATTCAGCGCGAGCCGCGCCGGGACCAGTCAGGTAAACCCGCGCCGGCTTGGCCGAATTATTCTGGCGCTGAAAATGTAGCAACGAACGCGTAATCTCTGGCCCCAATTTATGGACGTAATCGATTAGTCCTGCCGCCAGAGCCGCCCCCTCAAGCGACTCCGCTATTTCACCATCGCCCAGAGCGAGCCGCCGGAGAGTGAAACGTGACGGCTCAACCAATAACAACGTCGTGCCGTCAGCCCCCAAATGCAGCACTAAGGCCGACTCGCTTTGACTGGGCTGCGCTCGTCGAAAAGCCGCGAGCGTAGCCAGCGGAGCCGGCAAGATGGCGGACACCTCCCACCCGACCGACTCAGCCGCCGCGCAGAGTGGGTCTAGCAATTGCAGCTTGGCGGCAGCTAGCAGGGCAGCGCCTTGGCCCTTACTTTGATCGAGCACGACGCTGGCCCAAGCGACTTCCGCCAGCGCGTAAGGGATGTTTTGCTCAGCGGCAAATTCTAGGATCTGAGCGCGCTGCGCGGGCCCAACCGGCGGTAAATCGATAAACTTAATTAGAGCGTGCTGCGCCGGCAGCACCAAGCAAACCGGATCACTGAGCTTAACGCGGGCACCTAAAGCCTGAATCGCGGCACAGGTATTAGCCAACCACTGCTCAGCGCGATTCGCCCCCACGGGGAAAACCTCGACGGCGGTGCGATGCAGGCAAAGTTGCTCGCCGGCGCGGCTAAAAATCCCAAGCGCCGTCGAACCGGCGCCGCAATCCAAGATGATGGTACGATAAGAAACCACGGGCAAAAAATATTACACGGCCCGTGTGGCGGTTTTGTTTGCGGGCCTTTTGGCAAACGTCACGCTCTATTTCTGATGAGCCCTGTCTTACCTTATAAAATCAGCGTCCTGGTCTTTATTGAAAATGCCGCGCACGAGCAGCTGCTCCTCCTGCGCGCCCAACAACCGAACCTCGGCGTGTGGTCGCCCATCGGAGGAAAATTAGAGATGGCCACCGGGGAATCTCCGTTTGAATGCGCCGTCCGTGAGACCGAGGAAGAAACTGGGCTCAAAATAACCCCCGCGGATTTGCATCTTTTCGCCATGATCGCCGAAAAGGCCTATCAAGGCAGCACCCATTGGCTGATGTTTCTCTTCCGCTGCAAAACCCCGATCGCCGGATTGCCGGCGGATATTAGTGAAGGGAAGTTTGCCTTTTTCTCCCGTGCGCAAATTCAGACCCTCGATATTCCCGAAACAGATAAAGCTGCACTCTGGCCTATTTTCGACCAATACCGCGACGGATTTGTCGCCTTAAAAGCGGACTGTACTCGTACGCCGATCGCTATCTGCGTCGAACAAATCACCGGATTAGCGGGGAATACTAAGTAGGGCCAAACACGGGTTGGGGCGGCCGACTTAATTGTTATTTAAGCCGCAAGTTTCGCTTGTGTTTGCCGATCTTTCCCTGAACAACGGGACACTCGCACCCCATTATTACTTCAATCTTAAAGCATTCCCTGTGACCAAGAAGCCTTCCTCCTCGAAAAAACCAGAAGTCACCAACCTGGGCTATGATGCGCGTCAAGCGCCCATCAATATCAAGCTCGGTCAAGATGAGAAAATTGCTCTCTACCGTGACATGGTCCGGATTCGTCGCTTCGAAGAGCGGTGCCTACGGAGCTATCAGCAGGGTAAGATCGGCGGGTTTCTCCACCTTTATATTGGGCAAGAATCGATCGCGGTCGGCTGCACCTCAGTGATGGGCAAAGATGACCATATTATCACCGCCTATCGCGACCACGGCCATGCGCTCGCAGTCGGGATGGGCATGAATGAGATGATGGCCGAAAATTACGGTAAAGTTACCGGTTGCTCCAAAGGCAAGGGTGGCTCGATGCACTACTTTGATCCCTCCCGCAATTTCTGGGGCGGTCACGGAATCGTCGGCGGCCAAATCCCCCTCGGTACCGGCTTAGCCTACGCACTTAAATATAAAGGACTAAAAGGCGCCTGCATGGCGTTCATGGGCGATGGCTCAGTTAATCAGGGCGCCGTCCATGAATCCTATAACTTGGCCGCGCTCTGGTCGCTGCCGGTCATCTTCATCATTGAAAACAATGGTTACTCAATGGGCACGAGCCAGGAGCGCTCCTCGGCTGGTCCGAGCCTCGCCCAACGCGCAGAAGGCTACGGCATGAATTGGGCCATTATTGAGGATGGCCATGACGTCCTCGCCGTTCGCGATCAAGTCGGTCAGGCGCTCAAACTAGCTCACGACAAATCACTCCCCAGCGTCCTCGAGATTCGCACTTACCGCTACCGCGGTCACTCGGTCGCCGATCCTGATACCACCTATCGTGATAAAGCAGAAATCGAGGCTTACAAATCGACGAAAGATCCGTTGAGCGTTTTTCAATTATCCCTCCTGGCTGAGCAAACGCTGACGACCGAGCTCATTCAAAAAATCGATGAGTCCGCCCGCGCCGAAGCGGAAACCTCCGCGCAGTTCGCCGAAGCGAGCCCGTACCCGAGCCTCGAAGATATCAAAAAAGATGTCTACTGGGAGATCGATAATCCCGCCGATCGCAAATCGGTGGGCGCCCTCTTCTTCGACTGAGCCGCCGCCGTCACCACTTAAAACTAACCTCTTCGAACTGCTCCGTCCCATGCCTGTCATCACTTACCGCGAAGCCCTCCGCGCTGCTATGTCCGAGGAAATCGAACGCGATCCCAACGTCGTCCTAATGGGCGAGGAAGTCGCTCAATTCAACGGCGCCTATAAAATCTCCGAGGGCATGCTCGCTAAATATGGCCCCAAGCGGATCGTCGATACGCCCATCAGCGAAGCCGGCTTCATCGGCATGGGCGTAGGCGCGGCGATGCTCGGACTCCGTCCCGTGATGGAACTGATGTTTTTCAGCTTCTACTCCGTCGCCTTTGACCAAATCTTCAACAACGCCGCCAATATTCGCTACATGTCGGGCGGTCTCATCAACTGCCCCATCGTAATTCGCGGTCCCGCTAACGGCGGTACCAACGTCGGCGCTACCCACTCCCACACGCCCGAATCCATCGCCGCCTATCATCCGGGGATCAAGGTCGTCGTTCCCTCTAACGCCTATGATGCCAAGGGCCTCATGAAATCCGCGATTCGTGATAACGATCCGGTGATGTTTCTGGAAAACACGATTCTTTACGGCGAAGCCTGTGAAGTACCCGACGGCGAATACCTCGTCCCACTCGGCAAGGCCAGCGTCATGCGCGCAGGCACCGATATCTCGATCATCGGCCACGGCCGCTCGATTCAGTTGGCCCTCAAGGCCGCCGACCTGCTCAAGGAAAAACACAATATTAACGCCGAGGTGGTGGACCTGCGCTCCATCCGCCCGCTCGACGTCGACACGATTCTGAATTCCGTCAAAAAAACGAGCCGCTGCCTTTACGTCGAGGAATCCAAGCCTTTCTGCTCCGTCGGCGCCATGGTCGCCTGCCTCATTTCGGATCAAGCGTTCGATTATCTCGATGCCCCCGTCAAACGCCTGACCTCCATCGATGCCCCCGCAATTTATTCGCCGCCGCTGGAAAAGCTACAACTCCCCTCAGTCGAGCGCATCTACCAAGCCGCCCTCGATACCCTCAAATAATTTACGGGCTAACCCTAAAACCTTAGCCTTTTCTCACCATGGCCGACCTCATTGATATGCCCAAGCTCAGCGACACGATGTCGGTGGGCACGTTAATTAAATGGCTCAAACAAGAAGGGGATGCCGTTCAAGCGGGCGACATGCTCGCCGAAATCGAGACCGACAAGGCCACGATGGAGCTGGAAACGTTCTTCACGGGCACGCTCATCAAGATTTATGCTGAGGCTGGTTCCCAGGTAGCGATCGGTGCGCCGCTCTGTGCCATCGGTAAACCAGGCGAAGCCGCGCCCACGCCGCCAGTGGCCAGCGCAGCGCCGCCCCCACCGCCCGCGCCCGTACCCGCCGCGCCCGTGGTGACCGCCCCGGCGCCCGTTGCTGCGCCCGTCCCAGTGCCAGCTCCCACCCTCGCTACCGTGCCCGCCGCGGCCTCACCGACCTCCGCCGATCGGCTAAAAATCTCCCCCCTCGCCCGTAAAATTGCCGCCGATCAAAAGATCGATCCCACCCACCTGACCGGCTCTGGCCCCGGCGGACGCATCGTCAAGGCCGATGTCCTCGCCGCCGCCGCCAATCCTTTGCCGGCGGTTGCGCCGAAAGCTGTCACGGTACTTCGCACTGGTCCAATCCAAGCGGAGCGCACTGTGCCCGCGACAAATATGCGGGCGACCATCGCAAAGCGTCTGCTCGAGGCGAAGACCCAAATCCCGCATTTCTATTTAGAAATTGAGGTCGACGCGGATCCGTTGCTCACCGTTCGCGCTCAGCTCAACACTGCTTTGGAAACAGCAGGCGTTAAGTTGTCGGTCAACGATTTCATCCTCAAGGCCAGCGCGGAAGCGCTCCGCCGCGTCCCCGGCGTTAATGCTTCGTGGACGGGCGCTGGCATCCAATACCACGGCGCCGCGCACGTTTCCTTTGCCGTGGCGATCGACGATGGGCTCATCACACCGGTGATTCGTGATGCCCACCTCAAATCTGTTTTTGCGATTAGCACTGAGGTCAAACCGCTCGGCCAGCGCGCCAAGCAAAAGAAACTTAAGCCCGAGGAATTCACGGGCGGCACGTTCTGCGTTTCCAACCTCGGCATGATGGGCATTCCCAAATTTAGCGCGATTATCAATCCGCCAAACGCCGCCATCCTCGCTGTGGGGACCACCGTCACTAAGCCGGTGGTTAAAAATGGCGCTATTGTTATAGGCCAAACCATGACCCTGACCCTTTCCTGCGACCACCGCGTCGTCGACGGCGCCCTCGGTGCGCAATTTCTTGCCGCCTTGAAAGATCTTCTCGAGAAACCGGCGCTGCTGCTCGTCTAAAGCGCAGCGGCGATCAGCCTTCCGCACGGCGGCGAGCGTCAGCTTCGATCAGCGCCTTTAAGCCATCGAGGATAGCTTGGGCTTGAGCCTTCGCCGCCGGCAACGCAGCGGCTGACTTCGCCTGTTCTTGCGCGAAAAGATAAAATTTCATTTTGGGCTCCGTGCCACTCCCCCGCGCCGCAAAGGAATAGCCGTTCGCCAGCGTCACCAAGTATAAATCCTGCGCAGGAATTAACTCCCCGTCGGCATCCGAAAATTTTTCCCGCCCAAAATCTTGGAAACGGGTAACGGCAGTCGAGCCAAAGGCCGTTGGTGAATTTTGCCGATAGCTTGCCAGAATGCGTTTTATTTTCGCCGCCCCACTCGCGCCTTCGTAATAAATATTAATCACGCCTTCGAGGAAGAAGCCGTACTTGAGATAAATTTCATTGAGATATTCGGGTACCGTCAGGCCACGTGATTTCACCCAGGCACATACCTCAGCAAACATCAGACACGCCGCGTTGCCGTCTTTATCGCGCACTAAGTCATTGGGCAAATAACCATAACTTTCCTCCGAGCTAAACAGCACAAAAGTACTATGCGCCTGCAGATCAGCCGCGCGCTGCCGAAACGGCGCGGCCTCATAATCAAAATCCCCGCCCTTCGCGGCAATCAACTGCTCTTCATAGCCACGAAGCTTGCCCGCGATCCATTTAAAGCCCGTCAGCGTATTAATAACTTTAACGCCATGCCCCCGCCCAATCGCATCCTGCAGGGGCGTCGTCACAAAAGTTTTGATGATCGCGGCCGACTCGCTCCCCGTCCGGGGGATCCAGCCGAGCTCTTTATACTTAGTAATCCGGTAATCGGCTAATAATGCCCCCACTTGGTTGCCGGTGAGTAATTCCATTTTCCCGGCACGATTACGCACCGCCACCCCCATGCGATCGCAATCGGGATCAGTGGCCATCACAACTTCCGCGCCGTTCTGCTCAGCGAGCGCGACCGCCATGGCTAAAGCTTCCGCATTTTCCGGATTCGGGGATTTTACGGTCGGGAATCGGGCATCGCCGACTAATTGCTCGGGCACCGGCGTCACCGTGATGCCGGCTTGGCGCAGGAGCGGCAGGGAGGAAATGGCGCCGACGCCATGGAGATTGGTGAAAACCACCTTGAGCGGCGTCGCTTGGAGCAGACCGGGATCAATAACCGCCTGGGCCGCGGCGGCTAAGTAAGCCGCATCCGCCGTGCTGCCCAGCGTCACCACGGAGCGGAGATCTTTTGTCAGAAATTCCTGCACGGCGGATAAGGGGACTGCATCCACTTCGGTGATGATCCCTTTGTCCTGGGGTGAGATCACCTGCGCCCCATCGGTGAAATAAGCCTTAAATCCATTATCATGGGCCGGATTATGACTGGCGGTAATCACTGCGCCCGTGTGCGCCGAGAGGTGGCGGACGGTAAAACTCAACTGCGGCGTGGAACGCGGCCCATCAAAAATGATCGCCTCACCACCGAGTCGCGCCCACGTCGAGGCGGCTAGTTCACAAAAATGCCGAGAGAAATGCCGCACATCGTGAGCGATCACGAGCTTCGGGCGAGCCGCGCTCGCTTGCGCCTGCAAATAGCCATGCACATAACGATGGAGACCAATGATCGCGCGGATCAGGGTAAAATCATTCAGTAAATTGCTACCGACATTCGCGTGCTCAGGCGTGCCGCCCGCACTGAGCTGGCCCGTCTCGGCCTGAGCCGTTACCTGGCCGATGGTCCGCCCCCGCATTCCACCCGTACCAAACTCAAGGTAACGATAGAAACGATCATTGAGTTCACTCCACTCCCCGCGGGCCACGAGTTCGCCTAAACTTTGCTGCGCCCAGACCGGCAAGCCAGCGCTAAACCAAGCCTGCAGATTTTCAGCGGCGCTCGACATCAGCTGGCCGTTTTTTACGGCGAGAGCTATTTGATCGGAATAATTCATGGAAATTTTTCGAAGAAAATTAAAAGCGTGGACGCGAAATCGCTAAATAAGAAATAAAATTAAGCCAAATACAGTCCGTCAACAATTGCTGGCTTAACCGGCAATGCCCGCCACCGCTCCGCAAAAGACGTCGCATCGTCGCCAAAGAGCGGCGATATTTCGATCGAGAGCTGGGGCAATCCCGTCGGATCCGTGGCCATCACGACGCCCACGGATTGCAGCCAACGGGCATATTGCCGGAGTTGATCAGCCCGCGAGCTCTGGGGTGAATCTAAGCCCTCCGCATTTTTCACTGGGCTGAAATCATCAGCTCGCGCGGTTTCGATCACGATGGAATTACGGGCGAAGGGTAACGCATCAAAGACAAAGAGTTCGAATTTTACGCCGTTAGCCTTACTCGGTTGAACGGGCTGCCCCTGCGCATCAATGGTGGCAATTTTCTTCTCGGCCCGATGAAAAGGCAGCGCCACTCCCGGACCGCCCGCCGCCATCCGCCGGGCAAATTCACGATCGATGAGATGAATGGCGATGCTACCCGCGCCGAAGCGCAAGGTGCCGTCAATCTCCAGTTCGCGCTGCATCGCCAGCGGCATATCACTATACTCAATGACAACAACCTGGCCGGCTTGTTGGCAAAAATGGCCAACTTTTTCTTCAGCGTACGCTTTCCGCACCATCTTACTCGACATCTCCGAGCGCGCGCGGAGATGAAAGCCGATGAAGGCTGCGTCCAGACAACGTACGAGGGGGTTATCCACCTGAAAATAACTAATGGTGTCGATCCCCTCGGCCTGCATGAGATCTAACGCTCCGCTGCGGTGCAACGCGCGGAGCGAACCGCCATGACCATCTGGGCTGAGCGCGAGGGTCGCGGGAGTTTCCAATAATAATTTACCATTAAAATCGACCGCAGGCATGCGGCCCTGGCGGAAAAAATGCACCCGACTGACATCCAAACCAAAATATTTATTCGTCACAAAGAAATGCTCGGTCTCCTCGTGATTGGCATGACTGGTCATAATGAACCAATGCAGTGGGCGACCCGCGCGCAGGCCCGCCGCCTTAATTTTTTCGGCAAAAATCTGGAAGAGTGTTTTCTGCTTAAGCGGCGAAACCGGAAAAGTGCCCTTCGGACCGGGGAAACCCAGCCGAGTGCCCTGTCCGCCCGCCACCGTGAAAGCGGCCACCCGACCCTGCCGCAAAGCCGCCATGCCGAGCGCCTCCGCCTCCGCCCAAGTGCCCGCCTCACCCCCAGCGGCCGGCAGCGGCACGCAGGGCGCCGGCGCAAGCTTCGACCAATCTACCACCGCCGGAGCGCTCGTGCGCACGACCAAGGTATCGTTTAATCGTGCCAATTCCGTCAGATCGATCTCGGCCGCCTGGGCGAGCAGCCCCGCCCGCTCAGTCCCGGAGAGCGTAGCCCAATGAGCGAACACCTGCCCCTGACCAACCGCCTGAAAAGCAGCAATTAATGGTTCATTTTCCATTCACAAAATAAAAACCATAACCCGCCAAAACATGCAAGGCAGAGAGAAATCCCCTAACCCCATGCAAAATCTCCAATCGCAAAAGCCCCCCCGCCCCCAAAACGACTCACCCAGAGCCCCAGGCCTACCTTGCCGCTCTCCCAGCAACGCTCTGTTTGTAATATATTATGTTACAAACAGAGCATCGGCTCGGAGGTCGTGGGAGGAAAGGGGGCCACTCCGGCGGTTTCCTTCTGGGACTGACGGTTAAATTGGGGGCTTATTTTTTATCGTCTTCGAAGCGGAAAATGAACTCACGCTCGCGGGCATAGCCAAGTTTTTGCCGAATGATCCGCTCCACTAAAGCAGGGTCATGACGAAGCTGGTCGAGATATTTCTCCTGCTCTTGCAGCCGAGCATGAGCTTCGGCTAAACGTCGTTGATTATTGATTTCTTGAACGTGCAGCGCGGTCCATTCTCGATGGATCTGAGTAAAAAATGTGGCCGCCCACAGCACGACAGCCGCGAACAGCACGGCAAAAATAACCAGCAGCAATTTACTGAAATTCGCAGGAGGCAACTAGGTGGTTAAAAGAACCTGCGGCAGCCCAAGCAACTTTTTTCAGATCGCGCGGGCATCCTTTTGTCGTGCTTTTTAGTCCCTGCCACCGATAATTCGCGCCTGATGTATCAGAGCTATTATGGCCTCCAGGAAATGCCGTTCCATATTACGCCTGACCCCAAATTCCTGTACCTGAGCGAAACCCACCAGGAAGCTTTGCAGCATTTGAAATATGGGGTGAGCGAGAAAAAAGGCTTCATTGTGCTGATCGGGGAAGTCGGGTGCGGCAAAACCACCTTGTGCCGTAAATTTCTGAGCGAGCTCGATCCCCACCATTACGACACCGCGCTGGTGCTCAATCCACGGCTCACCGAAACGCAGATGCTGAAAGCGATCTTAGTCGAGCTGGGCGAAACCCGCATTGCGCACAGCAAAAATGAGCTGGTCGCGCAGATGAACCAAGTCCTCCTCCAACGCATCGCGGCTGGACGCGAAATCGTCTTGATCATCGATGAAGCGCAAAATCTTTCCTTCGAGGTATTCGAACAAGTGCGCTTATTATCTAATCTCGAAACCGATAAGCAAAAGCTCCTGCAGATTGTGTTGATGGGCCAGACCGAACTCAAACATCGCCTCGCCGCCGAGGAATTACGCCAACTCCGGCAACGAATCTTGGTGCATTATGAATTACGGCCTTTCGCGCGCGACGAAATGGACCGCTACATTCACCATCGGCTGACCGTGTCCGGCAGCAAGGGTCGCCCTCACTTTACGCCTTGGGCATTGCGCCAAATTTTTCAAGCGAGTCGGGGCATCCCGCGCATCATCAACAATCTTTGCGACAAAGCCGTCTTGGCCGCTTTCATCCGCGACTCGGATGAGGTTAACTATTGGGATGCGCGCCGCGCGGTAAAAGAAGTTAACCAATTGACCGATTAATCGGCTCCCCGCCATCGCCTTTACCGACTCCGCCTGGATGATTTTGATTTTTAATTCACCCCGCGCGTCTACCGTTCTGCCATGAGCCTGATCAACGATGCCCTCAAAAAGGCGCAAAAACAGCGAGCCGGCGATAGCGCTCCCGCATCCGGCTCAACCCTGCACGAAGGCGAGGTCAGCGGAAGCATCGCGAAACGGGATAAGCCACCGGCCTTTACTACCCTGCTCATCCGGATCGGCCTAATCACCGGCGCCCTGCTTATCGTACTAGTCGGCACTTACCTCGGACGCCACCGCGCACCTCAGCCCATCATTCAGCCAACGCTAGCCCAACCCACCAGCGCGCCGGCCACCCCGACCCCACCGCCCGTTGTCAGCACGGTTAAGGCGCCCGATACTGTCAGCCTGCCGATCCCCGCCGCTGCCCCCGCGATCGTGGCGCCAGAGCCGATAGTAACGCCCCCGCCTCCGCCGCCCCCCTCGGCACCACCCAAATTCAGTCCTCAAGCTATCATTTTTGTAGAAAATTTACGCATCTCGGTTATCCGCGCCTCAGCCACCGATAGCAAAGTACTGATGAGCGACCGCGTTTATCGGACCGGGGATATTGTGGCGTATGAACTCGGTTTAAAATTAGTCGAGATCACCGCCAATTCCCTGACCTTTGAAAACGAAAGCGGCGCGCGCTACACGAGGAATTTCTAAAAAATGCCAGCCGCCGGGCTTAATAAGCCGAACTCGGCGGGAAAATAATCTGCGCGGCGGTCTTGAGCGTGATCTGGACATCCAGCCCAAAGGACCAGTTTGCGATGTAATAAAGATCTAGGCGAATACGCTCCTGCAGCTGCGCCGACGTTTTGATTTCGCCCCGAAAGCCGCCGCTCTGCGCCAAGCCCGTGATCCCAGGCTTCACCCAATGCTTGGAGCGATAGGCCTGCACCTGCCGCGCGAATTCCTCATCGAGCAGCGGCATAACCGGCCGGGGACCGACCACGCTCATTGACCCCATCAAGACATGCCAAAATTGGGGCAACTCATCGATACTGTGCCGGCGCAAAAATCGTCCCAAAGGATAAATCCGCGGATCGTCGGTACTCGCTTGCTGCGCTTCCGCCTTGGCTTCGATTGGGCCCACGCGCATCGAGCGAAATTTCAACATCGCAAACTCTCCGCGGCGGCCACCAGTGCGAAGACGAGTATGAAATAACGGTCCCGGCGCCTGCCACCGCTGCCCCAGCCACACGATCAGCATCACAGGGGGCAAGATCAAGAGCACCACGGGCAAAGCCAACATGAGATCAAAGGTACGCTTAAACGCGCGATTAACGGGCTCCTCCAGTGGCTCGTAATGCAAGGTAAAGAAATGATGCCCCCCTTCGTCTACCGACTCAACGGGATGCCCCAGCAATTGATCCACCTGATGCTGAACCAACAAACGGCAACCGCACACCTGACAGTCCGCAATAATCTGGCGGGCCACTGCTGCGCTCGCGGGTAGCTCGAGCAAAATCACCTGACTAATATTCTTTTCAGATAAGATTCGACGGAGTTCTGTTAATTGTCCCGCAAAGGGCACGGCGGAATGCAGCGATGTCGGCGGTGACACTTGGTCGAGTGAAAGAAAACCCACCGGCTGCAAACCAAGCTGCATCCGCTGAGCTAACCAATCCGCCAACTGCGGCAGCAATTCTACTCGACCGATGAACAAGGTAGGAATACCCGCTGCCTGACGGTATAATAAACGCGTCAACCATGGCGGCAGCGCTTGATGCAACCAAGTTAACCCCAGCCAACTACCCCCTAAGAAGGTTCCGAGAAACAAGCGGCTAATACTGCGATCTTGCGTCGCAAACATCATACTAAAAACCGCGAGGGCTACATACAATATCTGCGTCGTCGCTAAGCCGGCCGCGGCGACCCCACTGAGCCGGGTCAAACGCGACTCGACGGCGCGAAGGCGTCCGCCCCCCGCGAGGAGTCCCAACAAGACACAGAGAAAATACGGCAGCAGATTAACCTCCCGCGACAGCCGCACCACGGGGACGAAGCGCATAATAAATTCCGCATAGACCCAAAAAAATAACGCGACAATCAACACGACAGCGGCCCCATGCAGCCGAACGAGTCCGCGGTGGCGATTAGTAAGCATGCCCGAGCCCGTTAAACTTGGTGGCCCCGCGCTAACTGACTCGCGGCTAGTTTCATACTTTTAAGGTCTTGAGCCAAGCTCGATTGAGACTGTGCCACTGCACAGCTCGGGCGAAACCGGTAGCGACGCTGATTTGCGGCGACCAGCCGAGCAACCGCTGCGCCTTGGCAATATCGGCCCAGGTATCGTTCACGTCCGCCGGGTGCAACGGGGCGACTTGCACCGTGGCTTTTTTCCCCAACGCGGTTTCGATCAAGGCAATGACCTGCTGGAGCGAAAATAAATTCTGCCCGCCCCCAAGATTAATAATCTCATACCCAAGCGACTGGACGGCGAGGATGGTACCCCGGGCAATGTCATCCACGTACGTAAAATCACGGGTCTGCGTACCATCACCGTAGAGAGTAATCGGCGTGCCTTCATCAATCCATTTAATGAAACGGAGCGGCGCCATGTCCGGCCGACCCGCGGGCCCAAAAACGGTAAAATAACGCAGCACGGAGATATCGAGCCCGTAAAGTTTATGATAACTGTAGGCGAGCAGCTCGGCCGCTTTCTTGGTGGCCGCATACGGTGACTGCGGCGTGTTCACCGACTGCATCTCATGAAACGGGAGCGTACTGCCCGCATAAAGCGACGAGCTAGAGGCCAGCACATGCTTTTTCACCCCGTGCTTGCGCTGACACTCGAGCAAATTAAGCGTCCCTTGCGTATTGGTGCTGAGATAAACATACGGATTCTCCATGCTGGCGCGAACACCGGCGCGGCCCGCTAAGTTAAAGACCGCCGCAAATTTAAATTCCGCAAAGAGCGCGTCTAACTGCGCCAAATTCTCGATATCGAGATACCGAAAAATAAACGTCCCCGCTTGATTGGTCAGAGCGGCCTTGCTCTGGGCAAATCGCGAACCACCCACCGTGGGGCAGTCGGCTTGCTCAGTTTCGCCCAACAACTGGGCGAGCCGATAATCCTTCAAACGCACATCATAATAATGGTTCAGATTATCAATCCCGACTACCGTGTGACCCGCCGCGAGCAGTTGTGCGCAGACCTTGGCGGCGATAAAGCCAGCGGCACCGGTGACAAGGTAGGTTGACATAAAGGTAGCTCAATCAATCCGCGCTGATTTCACCCGTTAGTTTTTTGTTCGTGGGCAAAATCCGCTCGCGCCATCAGTCGCGCCACGGCCGCGCCGGTCACTTGGGGCGCCCAGCCCAATTCCTGCCGAGCCAAGGAAGCATCGCCGACTAAGTGAGTTGATTCAGTGGGACGGAAGAAGCGGGGATCGACTTGCACCACGACCGCTCCGGTATCTGTGCGGCGACCAACCTCCGCGACGCCTTCGCCTTCAAATTTTAAACCCAGCCCCAGTTCCGCAAAGGCCGCGATGGCGAATTCTCGGATCGAGCAACTTTTTCCCGTGGCCAGCACGTAATCGCGCGGCGTGACCACTTGCAGCGCTTGCCACATCGCGACCACATATTCGGGGGCATAACCCCAATCACGCTGCCCCGCCAAATTACCCAAAGCCAGCACCGCTTGCCGACCCGCTTTAATCCGCGCCGCGCCGAGCGTGATCTTTCGCGTCACAAAATTCTCACCACGCCGCGGCGATTCATGATTGTAGGCGATGCCGCTACACGCAAAGACGCCGTAAGCGCTACGATAAACTCGGCACAGCTGGGTAGCGAAGGCCTTGGCGCAACCGTAAGGATTAACCGGATTAAAGGCCGTAGTTTCAGTCTGGGGAGCGGCGGCCGGTGCCCCAAAAATTTCCGCGCTGGCCGCATGATAAAAGCGCACCGGATAATCGAGGTCGCGCATGGCTTCAAGCAGACCAAGGGTCGCCATGCCGTTTTCTTGCACCGTCACTTCAGGAATTTCAAAACTAAGGCCCACATGACTTTGCCCGGCCAAATGATAAACTTCCGCCGGCGCGACCTGTTTCAGCAGGCGACGCAGAGAAGTGATCTCATTGAGATCGCCATAATGTAAAACCAACCGTTCGGGCGAAATCTGCCCCCCCGTACGCAGATGATCGATGCGCGAGCGGTTGAACATACTGGCTCGGCGCACCAGACCGTGCACCGTATAGCCCTGCGCCAAAAGATGCTCCGCGAGGTAAGATCCATCTTGGCCGGTAATACCAGTAATCAGGGCAGATTTAATCATGGCCTAAGAGTGATGAAAGTTCAGCGACTAATATTCAATTCTCATTTCCTGCCTTCCATTCGGTTCTCACCCACCCCAAAGCTCTCACTCCATTCAACTAAAGGGTCCCCTTAGCGCCGCGCCGCGAGCCACCGCTGCACTTCCGTCAAGGGCCGAGTGTTAAGAATGTGTGCCGGCGTTAACCAGCCCTTGCGGGCGGCACTGACGCCCACGCGAAAATCTGCCAGCCCCGTGGTGCGGTGCGCATCGGGATTAATGGAGCACAGTAGCCCACGCTCCGCGGCTTGGCGCCAGAAACGCCAATCCAGATCCAGCCGCCAAGGACTGGCATTCAACTCGATGATTACGTTATGGGCGATGGCGGCCGCGATGACCTTCTCGGTATCGACCTCGTAGCCTTCGCGCTCCAACAACAACCGCCCGGTCAAATGGCCGAGCATCGTGGTCTGCGGATTTTCGATCGCCCGAATTATGCGCGCCGTCATTCCATCCCGCCCTTGGTTGAAGGCGCTGTGCACTGACACCACGACGTAATCGAGCTCGGCCAGTAATTCGTCAGAAAAATCGAGCCGACCGTCCGGCAAGATATCGCATTCCGTGCCACTGAAGACATGACACCTAAATTGCCCCGCTGCGTTGAGTTTTTTGATCGCGGCGATTTGCTCGCGCAGTCGCTCTTCAGTCAAACCGCGGGCCTGCACGCTTGATTTGGAATGATCCGCAATGCCGAGATAGTCGAAGCCGAGGGCTTGGGCCGCCGCGGTCATTTCCTCGAGCGTATTATGCCCATCCGATGCGGTGGTGTGATTATGGAAAACACCCCGAATGTCGCCCACTTCGACCAAACGCGGCAGCGTATTACTTTCGGCGGCCTCGATCTCCCCCAGCCCTTCGCGCAACTCGGGAGGAATAAAGGCCAAATCCAAGGCGCTAAAAAGCTGCTCTTCGGACGTGATTTCCGTCTGGCGGCCACGAAGTTCGGCCTTCTCCTTGGCGGTGCCCTCCCCGGCTGAGGGTACGAGCCCCCATTCGCTCATCGACAAGCCGCGCTGCAAGGCCCGATGCCGCATCGCGACATTGTGATCTTTCGACCCCGTGAAATGATGCAGCGCAAAAATAAATTGCTCGGGCGGCACCAAACGTAAGTCCGCCTGAATTCCAGAAGCGAGGCGCACGCTCGCTTTCGTTTCACCGTGGGCCGTGATCTCAACGACCCCCGGACACGCCACAAACCAGGCGGTCACCGGCTGGGGATCGTTCGTCGCCACCAGGAAATCCAAATCCCCCACCGTCTCCATGCGGCGCCGCAAACTACCGGCATGGTCTGCCCGCAACACTTGGGGTAGCTGACGCAAGCCGGCGAGAATGGGCTCGGCGACAACAAAGGCATCGGCCCACCGATGCCGCCGACCATATTTCTCCCGATTGCGAATGCCTTCGAGGATTTTCTCCTGAGATTTATCCCCAAAGCCGGCGAGTTCGGCAATGCGTCCATCGAGACAAGCTTGCTGCAGTTTCGCAATAGAATCGATGCCGAGCTGGTCACGCAGCGCGTGAATTTTCTTCGGACCAACCCCGGGGATCGATAAAATATCGAATAAGCCGGCGGGGATCGAAGCCTTGAGCGTTGCATGAAATTCCAATGCGCCCGTGGTGTGCAGTTCCGTAATTTTTTGGGCCAGCGCTTCGCCAATACCCTTCACTTCATCGAGCGTCCCAGCCGCGACGCGCGTCGCAATTTCCTCCTCGCTGAGGGTCTCCAGCAAACGAGCCCCCGCCTGATAGGCGCGAATTTTAAAGGGATTCTCTCCCTTTAATTCCATCATCGTACCAATCTCGGTGAGTACCGCGGCGATTTCAGTTTTGTTCACACCCTAAAACTAAGCAGAGATTTTCCTGAATACAGAGAAAAAATAGCGGCGGGGCTGGCGCTACCCTTTTGGTTAGCGTCAGGCCGCAGTGAGCGCCCGGCTGACCAGCTCAGCGACCACGGCCCGATTCACTTTACCCACCGTCGACACCGGCCAACTCCCCAGCGGGACGAATTGCTTGGGCCGCTGGGCTGGCGCAAGCAACTGCGTAACGACCGCAGCTAATTTAGCCAGATTCGGTCGTTCGGAATCAGGGTAAGCAGCGACGACTCGCTGCCCCCACTCAGTATCAGGCACTCCCACCACGACGACGTCGCGCAATTCGCCACTGCTCCGCAAAACTGCCTCGACCTCCATTGGCGACACTTTTTCGCCACCCGTGATAATCATCGCATCACGTCGACCCAAAATCTGCCACTGCCCGGGTGCAGGCTGCGCACCAGCGTCCGTCGTTTCAAAAGCAGCAACTTCCCGCCACGCCGGATAGTAACCTCGAAACAATGACGAGCTCTCAATTTCGATCACCCCGTCAGATCCCAACTTCAAGGTGGCATGTGGCAGGGCCGCGCCACTATGCCGAGCACCCGCCAGAAAATCTTCCGGCCGCAACGCTGTGACCATGGCAGCAGTCTCGGTCATGCCGTACCCTAAGGACAACGGGAGTCGCAGCGCCGCGGCCTGCTCTAATAAATCGGGCCGCGCCGGCGCTCCCCCGATAAAAATTATGCGAAATTGATGCAGCCAATCCACCGCGCCGGTACTGGACAACAGCCGCTCTAATTGAGTCGGCACGAGCGATAGCAGCCAGCCTTCCGCTCGTGGCGGTAGCACGGGGTATGCGCCCCCTTCCAAGGCCTTCCAATCCCACGCCAAATAGGTTCCGCCCGTCAACGCACACCGCAACCAAGCCATTAATCCACTCACATGATAC
>NEUY01000020.1 GCA_002304425.1 Opitutia bacterium Tous-C10FEB | reverse complement strand
GACAACGGCGGCTTTCAACCGCACGGCTTCAATCTCGGAAACCCGGCGGGCAATGCCCATCTGCGCGCCGCTCGCTGGCAGGCACTGTTTGCACCTTACGGTATTTATAATTTTCAAAAAGGCACGGGTGGTGCCGACGTTGGACCCCTGCTCGCTTATGGGACTACCGTCGCTGGCCTACTCCCCGACTCGCAGCGCTATTTCGACTACCATCACACCACGATTGATTCGATCGATAAGGTGAACAAGCGCGAACTCGAGCTCGGAGCGGCGGCCATGGCCGCTCTCGTCTACCTGGTGGATCAACACGGACTTTAAACGGATCGGGTCGTTCCCGGATTGCGCGGGTACCGAACGATCGCCAGTGTCGCGCTCGTGTCCTCGCCTCTCCCTTGCTCTTCGCCGAGTATTCCGCGTTACAACATCCTCGGGGTCGGCGTATCGGCATTGTCCCTAGAGGCCGCCCGCGACCTCGTACTCACCGCTCGGGGCCAGAAGAAATTAGGCTACATCTGCCACGCCACGGCTTACGGAGTTAACGCCGCGCGCCATGATCTCGATTTTCGCGCTACCCTTAATCAATCGTGGCTCACCCACCCTGACGGCATGCCGCTGGTGTGGCTCGGCCACTGGCATGGCCATCGCGAGATTACTCGTATTTATGGACCTGATTTAATGTTGGCGGTTTGCGCCGCCGGTCGCTCGATTGCGCTTAGACATTATTTCTACGGCGGCGCTCCGGGCGCAGCCGATTTATTGCGGGAAAAACTTACGATCCGCTTGCCGGGCTTGAATGTCGTTGGCCGCTTTACCCCGCCTTATCGCGAACTCACTGCTGATGAATTGAACCGCTTAAAAAGGGATGTAACCGCCGCGGCGCCGGACATTATTTGGGTGGGCCTCAGTTCTCCGCTGCAGGAAAAATTTATGGCGCAACACTGGGGCGAATTAGACGCAGGCCTCCTGATTGGGGTAGGCGCAGCTTTTGATTTCCACTCAGGCCGTGTGCCCCAAGCCCCGCGCTGGATGCAGCGTAGCGGGTTGGAGTGGCTCTTTCGCCTGAGCACTGAACCGCGCCGACTGTGGCGCCGCTATCTCATTCAGAATCCTCTTTTTATACTGCGCACTCTCGCCCAACTGTCTGGAGCGAGGCGCTATCCCCTCGACTAAGCGAGAGGGCTAGGCCTACCACAAATTTCCCTGCTGCAAGGCGCTCCGCTTGTCACCATCGAGCGTGCTCATCTGTAACAGCCAAGGGATCGTCGCTTCCCTAAACTCTGGCCGCGCCAAAAATGAACGCAAGAGGAGCGCGCCCCCGAGCGCATCATACAGCGCGGCGTGATATTGCTGTCGCCCCACCGGACAATGCCTCTGCGCCAACGCATCTAATTCAGCCTGCAATCCACCGGCGACAACCAGCTCCTGCAACTTTCCGTCACCGAGGGCCGGAAAAAATTGCGGGTAAAGTCGGCCCGTATCGATCCACGGACCCCACTCGGTGGTCATCTGCCCAGGTCGGGCAAAATCTGGCACCGTCTGCGGATAAGCCCAAACGGTTTTGAGGAGATAGTTTTCCGCCTGAGCAAAATGAGCAGCCAACGGCCCACTACGGCGTAGCCCTGAAAAATAAGCCCACTCTTCTCTAAAAATAGCCGAGGCGGCTATTTGCTCCGCACGTAAGCCGTGGACGGCCGTATCTTCGACGCTGACGCGTCCCACCGCGGCGCAAAAACGCGTCTGCGTGGCGGTAATCTCACCCCCGCGCAATGTGACGACCCCAAATTCAATAATGCCCGAGGTCGCATTACCCTCAAAATCGATAAAGTGAATCGGTTGATCGGCCCAGGTCATGACAAACAATCCTGGTGCGACCAGCTAACTCGCCTTACCGCTTGGGCTGCCACGCGGCCGTCACGATCGAAGAAAATCCGCCTCGGGCCTTCCAGTTAGCAACGATGGTCATGCTGCGCGGCTTCAGGGCCGCCCCCAAATCATCACAAATCTTATTGGTCGCTGCTTCAAAAAAGATGCCTTCGTTGCGATAGGCATGAAAATAAAGCTTCAATGACTTTAGTTCGACGCAGATTTTATTGGGCACGTAACGCACGGTGATAGCCGCGAAATCAGGATGACCGGTCATCGGACACACCGAAGTGAATTCATGATGCGTGTGCTCAATGACGTAGGCACGGCGCGGCGCGGGATTGGGGAAAGTTTCGAGGATTTTTTTATCGGGCATGGTAAAATAGATACTGAAAGGATGAACCGCTGAAAGGCTGAAATTTTGCCTGACGCCGGAGGCGCAGGCGGCAGGCCTAACGTCCAGCGCTAGGTGGCGGTTTCAACGTAACGTTGCTCACGGATGACGGTGATCTTGATCGTGCTAGGATAATCAAGCTCTTGTTCAATTTTTAGCCGCAAAGTCTTAGCGAGCGCGTGGGCTTGATCGTCAGTGACGATCGTGGGGTGCACTAGCACGCGTACTTCGCGACCAGCCTGAATCGCAAAAGCTTGCTGCACGCCGGGCATGGTCAGGGCTAATTTCTCCAGGCGCTCCAAGCGCTCAATATAAGAAGTCATCGATTCAGCCCGTGCGCCTGGTCGCGAGGCGGAAATAGCATCGGCTAAAATCACTAAGCCAGCATAGACCGTCTCGGGCTTAACTTCCGCGTGATGAGCCGCCACCGCGTTAACGACAATCGCGGTTTCGCCGTAACGACGAATAAAGTCAGCCCCGATTTGCGCATGACTGCCCTCGTATTCGCCTTCAATCGACTTGCCGATATCGTGGAGCAAACCCGCGCGCTTAGCGATCTGCGGCTCGAGTCCCAGTTCCGACGCCAGCATGGCGCAGAGCTGCGCTACTTCGATGGAATGATCGAGGACGTTTTGAGTGTAGGAAAACCGAAAGCGCAGCTTACCGAGCAGCTTGATGCTCTCCGGATGTAGACCGGAAATTTTGAGCCGATCCACTGCCTCCGCCCCCATTTGGGCGATATGCAATTCCATATCCTGCCGCGCCCGATTGACGAATTCCTCAATGCTCGCGGGATGAATTCGCCCATCCTTCAGCAGCGCCTCGAGCGCGAGCTTGGCGACTTCTCGCCGGACCGGATCGAACGAAGAAATGAGCACCATTTGCGGCGACTCATCAATGAGCAGCGTGGTGCCGGTGGCGGCCTCGAAGGATTTGATGTTCCGGCCCTCGCGCCCAATGATGCGGCCCTTCATCTCCTCGGACGGCAACTGCACAATCGTGGCGGTCAGATCATTATTGGGCTTACTCACGAGCCGCTGCATCGCGGTAACCACAATGCGCTTACCTTCCTGCGCGATATCTTGCTCGGAACGTTCCAGCAGTTCCTTGCGCAATACACGCAGCTCCTCTTGGCATGCAAAGGTAACTTCCTCGCGCAACTGCTGGCGAATTTCTTCGCCATCGAGTGCGGCCACGCCTTCGAGTCGTTGGCGCAAGCGCTTCGATAGCGAGCGCATCGCCTCGCGCGCTTGGGTGAGCGCACTCCCCTCGCGGGTGAGCCGCTCTTGCCGTTGCTCTAATTGATAATCGAGCAAGCCAATGGATTCTTCATGCGAACGAATTTCGCGCAGCATGTGCTCAATTTCAATCTTACGGCGATCGAGGTCGCGCGTGAGTTCGGACTCACGCTGGCGAATCACCTCATCGGCCTTGCTGATGAGTTCTTGCGCGGCGACAGCCGCTTCACGCTTAGTTAGCTCGAGATGCGCCGCCGCACTCTGCGCAGATAAACGCCGGGTCTGGCGAGTGAGGAACCAGATTAAGACCAGCCCGACTAAAATTCCCACAATGACAGCGACCAAAAAAGCCCCCAACGAAAATTCCGCTCCCGCAGACGGTGCAAGTGGCTTAAGTGCGGCAATGGCGTTCAACATCAGAAGGACGGCCAAACTACGAATGAGCCACCGCTTGGCAATACCGCAGAAGGCGACCAATTCAGGCTATGGGCTAGCCGTAGCCGGCAATCCCAAGGGCAGTTGAAACGTGGTCAGGGTGCCGTCGAGCACCGCCTGCATCCGCGCGAGTGCCGCCGTCTCACCATCGGGCGCCAGCGTTTGTACGACCACGTAAGCCCAGCGATGCGCCTGCCAATGGTAGAGTCGATCGAGGGAAGTATCGACGATACGCTCGGTATTGGAGGCGACAATTTTATCTGAGCCCACAAACCAATAGGCCATGAGTGCGGGCACCTTGATTTTCCCACCCTGCTTCGGGCGAAATTCTCGTTCAATTGACAATAGCGTCGCTGGCACGGCCGCGTTGATCGGACTTGGCCGTTGTGCTGATGGCGACGGGATTGATGGCCAAGCAAAGGCGTGCGTTGCGCGCTGAGTAATCGTCCACCCTTGCCCCACCAGACAAATCTCA
This sequence comes from Opitutia bacterium Tous-C10FEB, assembly GCA_002304425.1. Classification (GTDB taxonomy): domain Bacteria; phylum Verrucomicrobiota; class Verrucomicrobiia; order Opitutales; family Opitutaceae; genus Lacunisphaera. Next base: position 17,787 of record NEUY01000020.1, on the reverse strand, counting down.
GGACGATGAATCGAAGTGCGATCACGCCCACTGAGCACGATTGAGAGAAAGACCCGCTCGTTGGGCCGCTGCAGTGAGACATAATTTTTTCGTGAAAATCCCGTATCAGCCGGCAGCACTTCGCGTTCGATCGCCGAAATATCGGCGGCCTGTCCCTCCCACTCAGAACCAAGATAAGCCGGCAGCGTGACCGGATTCACCCCATCAGCCGCCAGCTTGATGCCGACCCGCGGACTAACCTCCATCGCATCCACTTGGCGCGTAACGATACTCACGACGAGTGCCGCCACACTCACCACGCCGGCAATTATCCACACCGAAGAGGCCGAACTAAAGTAACCCCGCGGCTTACGGCTGGGCGCAGGCGCCGCCGCCGGAGAAGTTTCCTGGCTCGCGGCTGAATCACAGGATCGGGCGAGCTGGTACTTTTGCAGCAGCCACACCGTCATCTGCACGAGGCCGAGTACGATGACAAAGACCCCCACGCCCATCACGCGATGAGTCATTTCACCGGCGCCCTGTCCCCGCCAAGCGGCGGCGGCAATAATAGAAAAAATTCGCGCGACATTACCGAGGAAGGCGTAAGGGAAACAGAGCAACCCGATCAAGGCGCGCCACCACCACGAGCGGAAATTTAAATAACCCAGCAGCAGTGACAGCGCCGCGAGCGCCATCAGTGAGCGCATCCCCGAGCAGGCGGCCGCCACGTCGTATTGATAGCTCCCATCAGGCGAGAGGAGTTGCGTGCCATTGCGAATCACATCGATGTGCACGAACTGCGCGAGGTGCCAGGCCGTATCGATGACGCCTAGGCGCAAATAAAAGCCGACGGTATCCAGCACGTTTAACGGAATGGCGAAGAGCAGAAAAGCGAGCGGGAAGAGCGCGGCCCGCCCCCAGCGACGCCCGCCCGCCAGCGCGAGCACGCCCCACCCAAAAAGCAGCAATCCCCCAATGGAAATGCGCCCCTGCTGCATAACATAGCCGAGCAGATGCAGCGCGAACCCAGCCAGCATTGCAACCAGAGGTCGCCAAGCCAGCTCGCTGGTTTGGGTCATTTTACTGAGCCACAAATTGCGCGCAAATAGGCATGCGCTGATCGCCAAGATCAACCACCCGTGTTCGCTCTCTGCCTGCGGATCGGCCCAGTGCGAAGCCCACCACCAGAAAAGCGAAGGCGTATTGATATACCCGCGCGCTGAGTTACCAAAAAACTGAAATACGACGAACCCAGCCACGCCGCATAATACAACCGCCGCCAGATACGGCAGAGCTGGGGGTCGAACATTGGTCGTAGGGCTTGCCATGCCGGCCAGAAAAACAAGATAACGGCTCCATGCAAAGTCTCTTGTCGCCCGCAGCCGACTGCCGCCCGCGGCTGCTGGTGGTAGAATTATGGGGCATTGGCGACGTAGCGCTCGCGATTCCTTTCTTGCGAATGGTCGCCCAACACGCGCGCGTGTCCCTTTTAGCCAAACCCCATGCGCAGGTCCTCATACAGCATTTTTGCCCAGAAGTTGAACTTATCCCCTTCACCGCGCCGTGGACCGCATTTAACCGGAAATACCAACTGCAACGTTGGCCATGGCGTGATTTGTTCACGCTAATAAAAAACCTGCGTAAGCAGCGCTGGACTGCCGCAGTATCCGCCCGGCCAGATCCACGGGACCACGCGCTGATGACGGCCGCCGGGGTAAAATTAAGCCTAGGGTTTCCGTACTTCGGCTCAAGGCTTCTCTTAAATGCCGCCCTAGAACGGCCCACCTCACCCCATCGTTTTGCCCATTGGCAGACAGTAGCCATGGCCTTGGGCGAAAATCTGCCGACGCCGATTACCATTCAGCGGACCGGACGACACGTCGTTATCCACACCGGCGCAGCCCAGCCTACCCGACAATGGGGCGATAATAATTTTCAAGAAATAGCCACCCGCTTGCGCGAAGCGGACTATGCAGTCACCCTTCTTAACGAACAATCAGGTGATCTAACGCAATTGCTCGCCACCTTGGCCACCGCCGATCGCTTCATCGGCAACGACTCTGGACCTGGCCACCTCGCGGCATTACTTGGCGTACCCACCTTTACCATTTTTGGCGCTCAGCTGGCAGAACGATTCCACCCGATTCACCCCGAAGCCGCCTGGATGGATGGCGCCCCCTGCCTCCACAAACCATGTAATGATTATTGTCGCTACGCAGAACCGCACTGCATCCGAGATATTACCGTTGAGACAACCTGGTCTCGTCTAGCCACATGGCTGGCTCACTCGCCAGCGGCCGCCCGATAAATTTGCTGAGTCTCCCGTGCACATTTCTCCCAAGAGAATTCACGAGCCCGCGCTAGGCCGCGTTGCTGCCAATTCTCCCGTTCTGCCTCCAGCCCGCGCATCGCCGTTAGCCAGAGACTAGACTCCAACTCCACCAGATTGACCGCTCCAGTAGCAATTTCAGGTAAGCTGGCCCGCGGCGCACAAATGACGGGGCAACCCGCAGCCATCGCCTCTACTACGGGAAAACCGAACCCTTCGTACAGACTGGGGAAAAGCAAGGCCTGCGCCCGGCGATAGAGCGCGAGCAGAACCTCGTCCGATTGGTGCCCAAGATAAATCCAGCTAGCTGGGACCACTCCCTCGTCTCCCACTCCCGCCCAGCGATCGCCTACGATCACAAGGGGGGGCAGGCAGACCCCAGCATTCATCCAGAGAGACTTTAAGAATGACAAATTTTTCCCCGGCTCGAGTGAGCCGACGAAAAGATAAAACTCCGCTGGTAAATCCGCCAGTAAATTTTCTTCGGCCGCCAAAGTTATGCCATGATGCACTACGGCTATTTTAGCGGCCGGCAGGCCGAGTAAGTTCATCGCTTCATCTGCGGTAAATTTACTCACACAAATCACCCAATCCGCCTGAGCTAAGCGACGTAAACGACGTAAGCCGGCAGCCCGCTGCCACGTACGAAAACGTCTTGGGCCGCGGATTAAAGCAAGATCGTGCAGCGTCACAACTTGACGCAATGGGGAGATAAAAGGCAGCAACGGGCCGGCGGTGTGGTGAACGACCTGCACGTTCATACTTCGTAATAGGGCCGGGGCGACGTACGGCGCCCAGACCAGTTCACGCCAGATCGTTTTGAGCGCTCGCACCGGTTGGACATAACTAAAATTTTCTACTGGCCACGTAATTGGGGTAATTTGAATTTTTTGATCTAGGTGGAGAAATCCTGCCTGCAATCCTCGCACGTAGCGCGCAACCCCAGCGCGGGTAACATAGAGCGGATGCGTGTCGAGTGCGACACGGAACACAGGGTCAGTCATGGCTTGATTATTATGGGCCCGATCACCGCACGGCAAGTTTGCCCGTGCCCGATATGCTAAATAGTGAGAGGTAAACCCTCCCAGCTCCCAAGTAATGAGAACTAAGCGACCATGCTTTAATCATCCACGCCGCTCTTCGATGATAAAAAAGCTGCATCTGATAAAATTTCGGGCAGTGCAGGGAGATGCTTTGCTCGCCGATGTTGCGCTCACCCCCTACACGGATTCCAACGCGCCTGCGTGAATGGCTTATGGCACAACCCACAGGAACCGCGAAACAACGACGGCGGCCCCGCCGTAAAGCATGTCTGTATGCTGTAGGCCGAATTGGCGATTTCGTGCTGATGCTGAGCGCGCTTTGCCTTATTTTAACAGAATATGGTCCAAAAAATTGCACCTTAATTATCGCTGAAGCTACCTTACCGCTAGCCATTCGAGAATTTCCTCAGGCTCGGCTGCTCTGTGTGCCTGGAGAATCAGCCAGTTTACTGAAAGGATTTCTACCGCTCTGGTGGCGCGAAAGAGAGAAATTAAGCGCTGACCACTACGAGCAATTTTTCTGCCTACGACACCAGCGCGATCCTTACCATGAAATGATCGTGTCATGGATCGCCACGGACCAGCTGATTAAATTAGAGCGGGCGACCTATCCAATCACTGCCTTGCCAGCACTGTGCACAGAATTAATCGCGCACCAACGAGTGGTTGAAATCGCCTTGGGGCATAGCATTAATCCGGCGCAGATCCTTCCGCAATTCACGACCCAACCCACGCGCAAGGATGGCCGGCTGCTCGTGTATCCGCTGTCACGGGACAGCCAGCGCTGTTTACCCATAACCAAAACGATTGCGGCGCTGCGTCTATGGCGCAACCGCAGCAGGGCCCCGATTATATTTTCGGGCAGTCTAGCTGAAGCTCAGATTTTAGCTGAATACAGGCAAGCTGCGCAGCAAGCGAAGATTGAGCACGTAGGCCTCGAGCTACCGGTGAGCCTCTCTGCTTTGGTCGAACAAATCGCTCAAGCTGGAGTAGTGCTGACAGTGGAGACGGCGGCTGTCCATATCGCTACTGCCTTAGACAAGCCAACCATCGCGGTGCTGGGTGGCGGCATCTATGGATTATGTTATCCTTGGCGGCGCTCTCAGCTGCAGTTGCCAGTGCATCATCATCTACCTTGCTTCGGCTGCGGTTGGCGATGTACGGAAACAGAACAATTTTGCCTCACCCAATTGACTCCGGCCATGATTGCGGACGCTTTGCCGGCGCTCTAAATTCACCATGCCTATCTCCCCACCCGCATTCGCGACTCGGCTATTGCCCATTAGCCTAGGCCAAGTTGTGGGCATGGGGTGCGGAATACTCGGAGTACAAATCTCCTCACACCTGATCACTCCCGCAGATTATGGAGAATATGGGCTTTATCTTAGCCTGACGCCGTTGGGCATGTGGGTTGTGCACGCAGGCTTGATAAAATCTACCGGTCGTTACTGGGGCGAGTCCGCGTCTCGGGCGCAATTACTCCATGAGCTCTGGCCTGCATTCGTACACAAGTTACCTTGGCTCACGGCGGCGGTAGCGGTGATGTCGGTACTGATGATGCGGCAAAATGGGTGGTTCAGCTTTGGACTGCTGCTGGTTACGGCCGCGCTTTTTTCAGCTACCGCTATCGCGCAAGCCGCCCTACAATCAGCGCAGGAGAATTGGCGGGATTTTGCGGTGACCAGCACAAGCTCGATAACCAGAACTTTATTACCACCGATTATTTATGTGGCCGCAGGGGGCACGGCGTCAGCGCTTTATGCCGGCCTAGGGCTGCATGCCCTATTGGTCGCCACCCTCGCGGCTCTGATGCTGCGACCTTACTGGTCAAATTCTCGCCCCACTCAGCCGCCCCAATTGACCCCCATCTATAATGGGCCCCTGTTTGCAGGATTAGCGATAGTCGGTTGGATCATGGCTGGACTCAACCGCTGGATCGCCGCGGCATTTTTCGGCACAGCGACGGCGGGATATTTTGTTTTGGCTGGAAACATCGCCCTAATAGCCGCGGGACTGCTGGGCTCTATTTTCACCCAATATTTTCAGCCGGCTCTCTTTGCGGCTCCGCATCACACCACAGTCGAACGCCGCGCACTAGCTCAGCGCGTGGACCGCATCGCGCTTGGTTATAACATACTAGCCTTAACTGGGTTGGCCCTCCTGCGGTTAATCGCACCGTGGTTTATCGGTGGCCTTATTAATGAAAACTACCGGGCTTCGCTCCCATACATCATGCCAGCCGGATTTTTTCTGACCGCGGCCCTTACTCATTCATTTTATCATACCATGCTCGTCGCAGGTCAGCGAGAGAAAGCCTGCGGGCCGGTTGATCTTTCTTTTGCCGGGCTACTCACCATGGGCTCAGTCACAACGGCCGCCCTGGGCGGGGAAATCTGGTGGCAATTTTGGCTGCTAGCCGCCCCCCTATTTTCTGCAATCCTTAGCCGATCACTAGCGCGATTTTATCTACTTCAGCCGACTTAAAACCATAAGCCCGCAGCGGGCCCGTAAAAAATAATCGTGAAAGTTGCCCGGCCTCGCGCGGGGCCAACCGCAAAGCAGCGCCATATATTTCTAGCGCCGTCTTCACAGCCGAAATATCAAGACGTATCGCCAGCATTTTTCTGGCATGATAAACTGCCAGTACGACCAGTCCTTCCCGCAAGCAGTCAGTCGCAGATTGGGCATACATCGAGGCCACATCCCGCGGCGCGCCCCGGGCCTCTTCTAAGGCCTGCCCTGCACCCAGTAAATTCTCTGGCCGGTGCGCGCGCCGGCGCGCCGTAAGTAGACGAATGACGCACTGCTCGTGAGCGATGGACGCGGCCTGCACCACGGTAGTTTGACCAGCATGACGACGGTAATGCAGCAAAACCTCCGGACTAGCTGAAAATTTAAACTGCTCAGCTGCTCGCGCCAGAAAATCAAAATCGGCAGCCCAAGTAAATTCCTCCCGATACGGCAGGGCCTGAAAAATATTTCGGCGGCCCGTATATGCGGGCGTCACGACGGGACCGCCAAATTGCGTATAACGATGCTGCATGGCTCCATCTAAGAGAGCAAATTCACGGCCAATGATTCGACCCATCTGATCAACAGTCGCGGCCCGTGAAGCCACGAGCCCTAAAGATGGCTCGGCCGTCAGGAGCGCCACTTGCCGCTCGAGTCGCTGCGGAAGCATCAAATCATCGTGATCAAGGAGTGCGATATACTCACCCCGAGCAGCAGCTATTCCCAAATTATGCCCTTTCGGGATACCGAAATTTTTTGGGCACTGCACCCAACGTAATCGTGAATCGCGCCCCAGTTCACCCAATGACTGCACCGATAAGCCCGCCCCATTATCTACGAGAACCAGCTCGAGATCTTTCAAGGTTTGCGCAAACACACTGGCAATAGCTGGGCGCAACCATTCCGTATCACGATGACATACCATTACGACAGAGACAGCCGGCATAAAATCATCACACGGCTGCGCCGCGCTGACGCAAGGTAGGTTTCAGTCTATTTCCCTTCCTCTAAGGTTGCACCGAATAATGAGCCCAGCTCTCCTCGTGGGCATGGAACCGCGCCTGCGTCTTTTGCTTTTTAGCCTCGCGGCCTCGGCTGGGGCGATCTGGCTCGGGGTTGCGCTGGCGAATGAGGAATATTTGATGGCTACGCTGACCGCGGGCAGCGCGTTGTGGATTATTTTTGCCTGGTCTCGCGGGCCGCTCGCCGAGACTTGGTTACTCAGCTTGCTTTTTTTTGGCTATATCATCGGCAATCGCGGTTTCGCCCAAATAACCCCGCTGGCGAGCCTACCCCTGTTCTTCAGTGAGCTAAGCCTGGCCTGCTTATTGGTGATGACCGCCCTGCGCGGCGCCCTGCAGCGTCAACTGCCCCTGCGCCGCGACTGGCTGAATGGCCTATTACTTTTCTGGCTGGCTCTCGGGGCCGGACGTCTCGGGTGGGATATTAAGCGCTACGATTTTATCGCTCTGCGCGACTTCGCCATGGTCTATTACCTGCTTTATTTTTTCGTGACCCAATTTCTAGCGAGTCATGCGCCATCTCGCCGATTACTCCACTCCGCCGTTCTCTTAGCCTTCGCGGTACTGCCGCTGACGGGAATATTGAGCACGTTATTTACTGATTTCTTTTATACCAACCTGCTCGTGGGCGGCGTGCCCTTGATCTTTTACAAGGGCGATCTGCTCGCGACGTTTCTCTTCACTGGTTTCATCGTCCTCCTACCTGCAGCCAGCTTGCCCTGGCAGGATAGTTGGTGGCGCTGGCTGACGGCCCTGGCTTCGCTGACTTTAGGGCTAACCTTAACCTCCCGCTCCAGCATGGTCGGCCTGCTGGTGGCGATCAGCTGGCTGGCCTGGGCGGGGCGCTGGCGACCGTTGCGCACGCTGATCACGATCTGCACCGTTGGCCTGCTCGCAGTAACTGCTTATTCGCTGCTGCAGAAAAAAGACTTCAACCAGAGCAAGGCCTACGCGGTGTATGAGGCGATCGTCTCAATTGCTGATTACAGCGGCACCGGCAATTATCAGAATGAGCGGACCACCGACAAAGGTGATAATAATCGCTTCCGCCTCGTTTGGTGGAAAAATGTCGTCGCGGAAACTTTAACGACGGCGCCCGTGCTGGGCCAGGGCTTCGGGGCCGATCTTACCTACGGGTTCCTGCGCGAATATTACGCCACGTCCAATGAGGATTTTACGGCACGCAGCCCGCATAATATTTTCATGACGACCCTCGGCCGGATGGGTTTGGCGGGCTTCGCCATCTTATTGGGCATTTATTTTGTACAGGCGCGCTCGACCGCCCGAGTCGCCCGCGCCGCGCGCCATGATCCGGCGCGCGCTGAGGCCATGACGCTCCAAGCCGCGGTGTGGGTAGTCATGATCAGCGCCTGCCTCGGGGTAGTCCTCGAAGGTCCGATGGGGGCCATTCCCTTTTGGATTATGCTAGGATTAGCACACCATGCCGCCACTGCGCCGTTGCCAGCGGACCCCGTGTCGGTTTAGCTCTGAGCCATATTTTATGGAGAAGGCCTCGCGCAGCATTGATCTGAGTAATTTTTTCAAGGTCACCACGCGCGAGCGCTTCGACTGGATGACGCCCGTTTGCCTAGTGCTGCTAGCGACCTTTGGGGTGTTTTTCATCTACAGCGCCCAAATGGCTAGCGGGCGCGAGCAATGGGAACAGCAAATCGTGTGGCTGATAGCTGGAGCTATTCTGTACACGGCGACCGCTTTCCTGGATTATCGCCTGTGGCTACGCTGGTCGCATTGGGTTTATCTTTTCAGCCTCATGCTATTATTGTTGGTCCTCGTTCCGGGCATTGGCGAAACCCGCGGCATGGGGGCCCGACGCTGGCTAGGGATTGGCGCCTTTTCTTTTCAACCTTCAGAAAGTGCCAAGCTGGCCGTGCTGATCATGACTGCCGCCACCTTGACGGGGGCTAAAATCGGCACGGTGCGCGATTCCCTCCAGACGCTGATAAAATTGGCTCTTGCGGCAGGTATTCCCATGGTGTTGATACTCGCCGAACCTGACCTCGGAACCGCCTTGGTCCTCGCCCCGATGGTCTTCGCTATGCTTTACATTTCCAATCTTTCGTCGCGGTTTTTTACCGCGGCAGTTGGGGTGTTTACCTTGCTCGTGGGCTTAGTGGCACTCGATACGTGGCGCTACGCTACGTTCTTGGCGGACAATAACTTTCTAAAGCCCCAAGAAGCTCGCGGTCAATATGAAGCACGCTCCTGGCTGCCGCTCCATGATTATCAGCGCGAACGCGTCTTGGCCTTCATCGCCCCCGACAAAATCGATCCGACCGGCATTGGCTGGAATCAGCACCAATCACTCATCTCGGTCGGCTCCGGCGGGCTCACGGGCAAAGGCTGGACCGAGGGCACCCAAGCCAAACTTGGCTATCTGCCGCGCGGCATTGCGCATAACGATTTCATCTTCTCCGTGATTGCGGAGGAGAAAGGATTTTTGGGAAGCATCACCGTCATTGGACTGTTTGGCGTGGTGTTGTGGAACGGAATACGGATCGCAGGCCTCGCCCGCGACCGTTTCGGCGCACTCTTAGCGCTGGGCGTCACGGTGCTCATTGCCGTGCACGTTTTCGTTAACATCGCCATGACCATCGGCCTAGCGCCGGTAACAGGTATACCGCTTCCCTTCATTAGCTACGGTGGCACTTTTGTGCTCAGCTGCTGCTTCCTGCAAGGACTGGTTCAAAGCGTCTATCGTTTCCGGAGGGACTTTTAACATGAGTCTCCTCCCTCGCGATATGGACCGCTCTGCCGGAATCTCCTGCACTCAGCTCGCTGCTCACGGATGCCCCGTTACAACCACCCGGGATAAACCCAACCATGAACAACGATCAGCCCACCAACTCCAGCGTCCCCCAGGATGCCGCCTCACGTTATGAAGAAGAACTCGCTAACCCCCCGCCACAGAAGCACAGCGAACCTCTCACCACTGAACAACTCCGCAACGAATCGAAGGAGCGCGCCGCCAACCGGCCTATTCTTCAAAAAATCCTAAGCATCTTCCGCAAGGAGAAGGGCTCGTTCCGCGAGCTCGTCATTAATTCAGAGCCGCTCGAGAAGCGCGTTGCGCTGCTCATTGACGGCACCCTCGACCGCTTCGAAATCGAACGCGAATCTGATAGCCGCATGGTCGGCGGCATTTACAAAGGCCGCATCAAGAACCTGGACCCAGGCCTCAAGGCCGCCTTCGTCGACATTGGTTATAACAAGAATGCTTTCCTCCATTATTGGGATATGCTCCCCGCCGCCACCGACTCGTCGGTTGAAGTCGTCCGCGTTAATAAGAAGAAAGACACCGGTGGCCAGCGCCCCGCCCTCCCCACGGTCAAGGACATCCCGAGCATGTACCCACCGGGCACGGACATCGTCATCCAAGTCACCAAAGGTCCCATCGGCACCAAAGGTCCTCGGACCACGACCAATCTCTCCCTGCCTGGTCGCTACTTGATCCTCACGCCGTTCTCCGACGGCTGCGGAATTTCGCGTAAAATCGAGGACCCCCAAGAGCGTAAACGCCTCAAAACGCTCATCAATGAACTGACCATCCCAGAGGGCATGGGGGTCATCGTCCGCACCGCGGGCGAAGGCAAGAAGCCTCGTTACTTTGTCCGCGACCTCCACCTGCTACTCACCAAATGGCAGGAGATCATGCAGAAGATGGAAAACGATCGCGCGCCCACCTGCCTTTATCAGGAACCGGATATCGTTGAGCGCACCGTGCGTGATTTCCTCACGGAGGACATCGACCGCGTGCTCATTGATAACGAGGCTGACTACAAGCGCACCCAAGAACTTGTCGCGCAGATCTCCTCCCGCTCCCGCGGCAAGATTGCCTATTATAAAGAGGCCATCCCCGTCTTCGAACGCTACAACATCGAGCGCCAGATCGAACAAACCTTCCAGCGTCGCGTCCCCCTGCCTTCGGGCGGTGAAATCGTCATCGATGAAACGGAGGCCCTGATCTCCATCGATGTTAACACGGGCTCCCATAAATCACGTTTCGGTGACGAGAAAAATACCATCTTCCAAGTGAACATGGAGGCCGCGGTAGAAATCTCTCGGCAAATCCGGCTCCGCAATATCGGCGGCTTGGTGATCATGGATTACATCGACATGAAGGAGCGCCGCCACCGGAATTCCGTTTATGATAAGATGGTCGAGCTTATGTCGGAGGACAAAGCGAAGACGCACATCTTACCGATCTCCACGCTCGGCATCATGCAGATGACCCGCCAGCGCCAGCAGGAATCACTATCGGCTAATATCTATACGAGCTGCCCCTATTGCCGCGGCCGCGGGATCGTAAAATCAGCCACGACGATGTCGGTTGAACTCCAACGCAAACTCTCCGCTGTCGCCCGTCGACTCCAGACCCGCAACGACGGGAAGGAATATGCGCTGCGCGTGCACGTGCACCCCTCGATTCTCGAACGCCTCCGCGTCGAAGATTCCGAACTGCTCGTCCGCGTCGAAAAAGCCCACGGCGTGAAATTGGCCTTCCGGGCTGATCCCAACTACCACGTGGAGAACTTCAAGATCATCAACGCGCTCACCAACGAAGAATATCGATAAGCATTAATCCCGCTTAAAAATAAACTTTGAGCAAAGGTCGGCGCGCATCGCGACGGCCTTTTTTATGTCCGCGGCCGGTCTGAGAAATAAGACCCGAGCCGTAGCTCAATCCGCGACGGCACCGGAAGCAGCGGCCAGCCCCATCATCAAGGGACAGCCTACAAACTTAGCTCTTTTTTTCTACGACAGCGGCGGCAATGGCCTCACTGAGGTCGCCGATAGCAGCGCGCAGCAATGCAACGAGGACTTCAAAATCCCTCCCCTCCCATACGCGGGCGGTCGTCGTAAAGCTGCCGCGCTGTGCGGTCACGGCGCTCCCATCAGCAGGTAAAATCGCGTAAGTCGCAGCCAACTGCACCGCATCGCCATTCGCGCGATTAAGTTCACAGCGTTGCACTTCCACGGTAACGGTCACCCCGCTGCTGATGGCGCCAAGCCGAGAGCGCAGCAATTGCGTGATAGCTGAATCGAGCGACTCGGCCCAACGCACATCAGCTAAATAAATTACTTCATGCTCACCCACGCGGACCGCCATCTGTCGGCCATGAAGATGGCCGGCCAAGAGCACCGGCCGCACCAGCGTGCCCTGCTGCACCGGGGCCAATTTAGCAGGGGCACTGAGCGTGAAATGGCGCACCGGGTCAGCCCGAGGCACCAACAGATTGCATGAAGTTAAGGTGGCCGCGAGCGCGGTCAGGCCGAGGGAGCGCAGGAAATTTTTCATAACTATTCGAGCGTAGCTTTCTTTTTACCGACCAAGAGTGAACTGGGATTGCGCTCGATTGCATCGGCTAAGCGTTCGAGAGCGGCCGCCGCGGCCGCTACTTGGCGCAAGGCCAGCGCCGCGTCATCTCCCATCGAACCTTGATCGCGCACAAAATTTCTGGTCGTGATTGCGGCGGCATTAAGGGACTGCAAGGCCCCCTGCGCATCCACGAGCGTTTGCTTTAACTCGTCACTGACGGGGCCGACTTGGTGATCCAATTTCGCCATCACCGCGCGGGTTTCGGTCAAAGCGTTATTAAGATTGGCAAAAGCTTTTTGTGCATCGGGGGTGTTCACAAAATTATTAACCGCATCAGCTGATCGGCCCAAGCGCTCAGCCAGTGCCTTAAGATCGAGGTCCTGCACTTTTTGATTAGTCGTCACGAGCAGCGCCTTGAGCTCCTTGGACAGCGTGGCGAAGTCGACCTTCTTAATATTGGCGACAATTTCGACGATGCTCTGCTGCACCTCGGAGATCGGCGAAGCGATCGAGGGCACAACGGGGTATTGATCAGCGGAAAAGCGCCGGCTGGCTGGGTACAGCTGGGCATCTTCAAACCGCAGCTCGACAAACAAAAGCCCCGTGATGCCGGTGAGGCTCAAGCGCGCCCGCAAACCACGATCAATCAACCCTTGGAGCTCAGCCGAAATCGTCAAATCGATCGGCCCCCCGGTGCTATTCGTCAAAATATTGCGGTCGATCTCGCAGATCACTCGCGTCAGCGCCTCTTTGCTAGACTGGTCATAACGGACACTGATCGCCGCGACCCGGCCGATGCGGACGCCGTTGACCTTAACCGAGGCGCCGGGGTCCAGTCCACTGACCGACTCGTCGAAATAAATAATGAAGCGCGAAGGCTTAGAAAAAATATTCGTGCCCCCAAAAGACAGAAAAGAAATTACCGCCAAGAGCATCGCCCCAAGGACGAATAAACCAACGGTGACTGGACTGGGTTTCATTTTCACGGGTGAAGGATCCCCTGTTGTTGCTGAACCGCGGCCACACGTCTATTCAAAAACTCCCGCACCCGCTGATCCGGACTGGCCTCGCGCAATTGGTTCGGCTCGCCCTCGGCGATCACGCCCCGCGCGCCGGAGTCGATCATGACCACGCGGTCGGCAATATCAAAAATACTGGGCAGCTCATGCGAAACGATGACGATGGTCGTCCCGAGGGTATCGCGGATCTGCCGAATTAATTCATCCAGCTTGAGCGACGTAATGGGGTCGAGCCCAGCCGAGGGTTCATCAAAAAATACGATGGCCGGATCCAAGGCCAAGGCCCGCGCAAGGCCAGCCCGCCGCTTCATGCCCCCGCTCAATTCGACCGGGTAATAATCCTCCAAACCCGCCAAACCGACTTGCGCCAATTTAAGTGAAACGATCCGCGCCCGCTCGCGGCGATCGAGCTGGGTGTAAAGTTCGAGCGGTAGCGCCACATTCTCCGCCAACGTCATCGAGCTCCACAGGGCCCCATTCTGGTACAAGACGCCAAAGGTGCGCAGCAACTCCTGCCGCCCCGCGCGATCAGCGTGGGTGAAATCGCGGCCAAAGTATTTCACCTGGCCCTGCACCGGTTGCTTTAAACCAATGAGGTGACGGAGCAGCGTGCTTTTGCCGCAGCCATTGCCCCCGATAATAAAAAATATCTCACTCGGCTTGACCGCGAATGAGACGTTGGTCAGGACGACCCGCTCGCCGTAGCGGCATTCAACGCCCTCGACCTCGATGGCAAATTTACTTTTACCGCTGGCGGTGTTCATGCGGACACCTCGGCCGCTGGGCGCGGTTTCACTAAGGGGGATGACGTCATGAGAGGAGCGGGGCGCGAGGCTTTCACCAGCCAAGAATGTTGAAGATGACGGCGAACACTGCGTCCGATACGATAATCAGCAAGGTGCTCGTCACCACCGCGGCGGTCGCCGCGCGCCCGGCCCCGACCGCGCTGCGCTCAGCTTGCAAACCGCGCAAACAAGCACAGAGGCCAATAATGAGGCCGAAAGTTGCCGCCTTAATTAACCCCGTACTCAAATCGGATAGGTCGATGATCGATTTAGTTTCGATCCAGTAAAGGCTCGAAGGAATGTCGAGAATGGAGGCCGTGACGACTAACCCGCCCATGATCCCGAGGAAATCCGCGTAGAGCGCCAGTAACGGCATCATAAGGAAAAGCGCCATAATCCGCGGCATCACCAGAAAATCGATGGGCGAAACTCCCAGTGTTTCGAGGGCATCAATTTCCTCGTTGGCCTGCATGTTCCCCAGCGTTGCGGCAAAGGCGGCGCCCGTGCGCCCGGCCAGCACGATGGCCGCCATCATAGGACCCATCTCCCGCACCACGGACAGGCCGACCAAGTCGGCAACATAAATGTCCGCCCCAAATTGTCGCAATTGCACCGCCGCTTGATAGGCCATAATCACGCCCACCAAAAAACTAATGAGCCCAACTATGGGCAAGGCGAGCGCCCCGCACTGCTGCATCTCCGTGAAGCAATCCCGCCAACGAAATTGTGCTTGGCCCCGGATAAAACGCCCCAAGCTGTAGGCGCACTCGCCGAGCAATTGCGCCAAATCTTTAGTTTCCTGCCAGAGCTGATGCGTCGCTTGGCCCACGCTAGCGACCAAGTCAGCCAGCTGGGGCTGGGGCGCAGGCGGGGTCGGCTTGGGCGCCAATAAAGCAGCCAAGCGGCCCACTTCTGCGGGCACCCCCTGCTCCACCAACTCCACCCCCTGCTGTCCACTCCATGTCCGCGCCGCACTTAAATAGAGCGCGAGCGAACTATCCCAATCACCGATCGCAGCCGCCTGTAAAACAATGCGGCGCAGTGGGCGATCCAGCGCAGGCTGCTCCCAACGCGGCGGCGAGGCCGTGATCTGCCAGTTGCCACTGAGACAGAGCATCACCACCTCACCGTCTCGCGACGTGGCCACTTGAGCTGGAGTGATAATTATAGGCGATGCCATCAATAACGAAGAGTGTGAACAGTCGAGCCCACTGCGCCAGACTGATTTTATCCGTGCAATTAAGTCCGCCCCCGCAGCAACATGTTCCCTTCATGCGCGGCCCGACTCTCCTCTGCGACCTTGATGGCACCCTCCTCGATCATTTTCAGGCGATCCAGCGCTGCCATACGCACACCATGCAGCAAATGGGTCTGCCTCCCCCCACGCCAGCCCAAGTACGCGCCGCCATTGGTGGCGGCCTAGCAGCCGCGATCACTCGGCTCGTTGGCGCGGCCCGCCTGACCGAAGCCTTAACCATTTATCAGCCCTACTGGGATGACACCATGCTCGATGATGTAGCGCTGCTGCCTGGGGCCAGGGAATTGCTCACGGCAGTCAAGGAGGCCGGCGGACAAGCCGCCATCTTTACCAACAAGCATGGCCCCTCTTCACGCCGGATCTGCCAGCACTTAGGAATCAGCGAACTCCTGGTCGGCAATTTTGGGGCTACGGACACGCCATGGTTGAAACCGACTCGCGCGTTCACGCTGCACGCCCTTGAGACAATCGGCGCCACGGCGGCGCAGACCGCCCTCGTCGGTGACTCGCCCTACGATCTCGCGGCCGCCCACAATTCGGGCTGCACCTTCTATGGCGTAACCACCGGCACCCATAGCGCGGCAGAACTCCTGGCCGCTGGGGCGGTTAATGTCTTCCCGGATCTACCCAGCCTTACCCCGATTTTATTATCACGAAACCCGGCCAGCGCTTAGCGGGGTCGACGCAGCACGCCGAGCTTGGTCTCGAGCACTTCAAAAACTAGCCCCTGCGCAGCGCTAAATTCCTGCAGCGCCTGCCGCGAGCCATCGTAAACATGTTCGGGCTGACAATCATCAATTACAATAATGCCGCCAGGACTGAGGCGCGGCCATAATTTCTCGAGGGCCGCCTTGGTCGGCAGGTAAAGATCGACATCAAGGAGCACAAAACAGAACTGCGTATCTTCCGAAAAATTAAAATCCTGAATGGCCGTTGCGCACGTGGTCACGCGCGTGACGCCATTAAACCGCAGCGCGCGTTCGAACCAGTGCCGCGAGTTTATCGTAAATTTATTTAGTGCGCGCCGATCAGCGGCGGCTTGCTTACCGCGGATCTGTAATTCATGGGCCACATCGCTCGCTACAAATCCACCAAAGGTATCAATCGCCCAATAACGTTTAGTCGGCGCGATCTCATCAAGATGTTTGTTTAAAAAAACGGTCGTGTATCCGCGATAACACCCGATCTCCCCGCAATCGCCGGGCACCACGGCGGCTTCCGTCAGTAAGGTGGTCAAGCGGGCGAGCTGCGCCGGCGTGAAAGCATAACGATATTTATAGAGCAGGTAGGATCGAAACGGCGACCAGAACAGCGCCCGCTTCACCAGTCCATCTAACCAAATCTCCCAGCGCGAATTAATCATGACGACCCGCGTTGAGCGCTCCGCGCTCGCTCGACCTCTAGGCGCAACGCACGTAAGGAGACCTGAATATCCCGCAAAAAAACAGCCAGCGATGCGATCAACAAGAGCACGCTGGAAATAAATAGCCCCACGAGCTCAAGCGCGAATTCGCGATGCATCGTGGCATCGAGGAAAATCACCATCACCAAAAGACAAGAGAGCAGCATGCTGGAGCCCGCGAGCATCACGGCCAACCGGACCAGCTTAGCCCGCTGCCACATAATTTCTAACTGCCGCTCAATATGCTGCTGGCTCTCACCGGTGGCCCCTTGGGAATCACGCGCCAAGGTCCGCGTGCGATCGACGACGCGCCCAAGGCGATTCGTCAGCGTAATCAACAAGCCACTCACCCCAGAAAGTAAAATCACCGGAGTGATCGAGAGCTGAATAACCGACAAAAACGAACTGGGCAGAACAGTTTCCATGGCTGCGAAAGTTAAGCCAGTGGCACTCGAGGGCAATCTTACTCGCGCCGTGCAGCCAATTTCATGCCACGGGCCGCCGGGCGATTAATAGCGTCGCCGTCATATCCTGCACCAATTTGCCCGCTTGATTATAAGTCCGACACTGGAGCTGCAATAATCCGTAAGCTGGACGCGCCGGCGCCGGTGCCAGTCCTAGCACTTCGGTCACCACTCGCAAGCGGTCACCAGGTAAGACGGGCCGCGGCCAACGCAAATTTTCCATCCCCTGTCCAATGACCCCGCCATCGAGGGCCATTTCCCCTTGGACCATTAAACGCATACTGACGGCCGCCGTATGCCAGCCACTGGCGACCAGTTGCCCAAAGAGAGTTGTCCGCGCCGCCACCGCATCGGTGTGAAACGGCTGAGGGTCATATTGCTGGGCAAACGCCGTGATCTCGGCCGCCGTCATAACGTAATCAGCGGTGTTGAATTTTTCTCCCAGCTGCAAATCCTCGAAATAGCGCATGGCTCTCGGATAACTCATTTGGCGGAAAAGTCCAACCCGCCAAGAGTTGCCTCACCGCGAAACTGCGTGTATCTAATCAGCATCCGTGGCCACTCCCGCCTCCAGTTCTCTCACCGGCGTTCTCGAACGCATCATTTTCTTTAATGAAGAGAATCATTACACGATCGC
>NEUY01000002.1 GCA_002304425.1 Opitutia bacterium Tous-C10FEB | reverse complement strand
CCGAGCAATTTTGCCTTCAACATTCCTGCATCCCCCTGCCCGTGATAGAGCGCGTCGAGCACCACGCCCGCCGCCCGGCCTTCCGGAAAGGGCAACTGTTCGTCATTAATAAAACGGCGCTTGAGCGGAAAGGCCAACAAGACCCCCAGAATCGATACCACCACCAACCATGCCAGAATATGCCACGCGGGAATAATTTTTCCGGTCACCATCATGTAAGCGGCTAAAGCCGAAATGAGCGGCGAAGTCATATATCCGGCGGCGGTCGCAATCGACTGCGTGCAATTGTTTTCAAGAATGGTAAAATCTTTGGCGATACCGCTCTGCGCTAAAATCCGGTAAAAAGCGAAAGCCAGAATGACCGACGTCAGCCCCACGCCGGTGGTGATGCCCGTTTTGCCGCCGATATAAAGATTGGTCGCCGCCAAAATTCCCCCGAGAAGGAAGCCAGTGAGGGCAGACCGCAAGGTGAGCTGCGGCATATCACCGCGATAAATATTTTTTAACCACCACCCATCTTTTTGCGCCCGCGACCAAGTTTTGATTTGTTCATCATTCAGCTGCTGCAAGGCCATAAGGGGTGATTTTAAGGGTTAACGCTCGAAGGGCATAACTTCCTCTAGGGAAATATGACCGGCGCAACTTGCAGACTTCCGACCATTCAGGCAACCTGTCTTCTCGCTCGGTCCAGAATTTTCAAAAGCTCCGGCGCGCCGGATAGCCCACCTAAACAGGGGTGGACGACTTTAGCGATAATCGTTAGTTTTCTCTTTGTCCCATGGTCTCACCGAAAAATAAAATTCCGGCTACTCCCGCAGCGGCTCCACCGTTATTTAACTGGCTACAAACTCGCGCCGCCGGCGTCCTCCTGCATCCAACGAGTCTACCCAGTGAGCAGGGTTGCGGGGTGTTAGATCACCACGCGCTTAAGTTTCTGGATTTCTTGCAAGCAGCCGGAATGAAATACTGGCAGGTTTGCCCGCTTGGTCCTACGGGCTACGGTGACTCACCGTACCAATGCTTCTCGGCTTTCGCCGGCAATCCCTACCTCGTCGATCTGACCGCACTGATTCCCCTCGGCTTATTGACCGCTGCTGACCTGACCCCTTTGGCGACGCTGTCGGCGGACCACACCGACTATGGCGCACTCTACCAAATTAAACCGCAATTATTGCAGCAGGCTTACCGCCAATACCAAATTGTGCGACCAGCACTGCCCTATGGTGATTTTACCGCGTTCTGTAAAAAAAATGCGGCGTGGCTCGATGCTTACGCTTACTTTCACGCGCTGAAAGCGCACCAGGGCGGATTGCCCTGGTGGGAATGGCCGGCTGAAACACGCGATTACCGGCGCGCTTTAAAATCCCCGCTTCGTCACAGCCTCGCCGAAGCGCAGGCCAGCTGCCGGTTCGCCCAATATCTTTTTTTTGGTCAATGGGCCTTGCTGCGCACCGCCGGCCGTGAGCGCGGCATTGAAATTATTGGTGACTTACCGATTTTTGTGGCGGGCGATTCTGCTGATGCGTGGGCACACCCAGAGCTTTTTGAGCTAGCCCCAAAAACTTTTTTGCCGCTCGCGGTGGCGGGCGTCCCGCCTGATTATTTTTCTGCGGACGGACAATTTTGGGGCAACCCCCTTTATCGTTGGCCCGCCCATCAAGCGGACGGCTATCGTTGGTGGCTCGCGCGCTTACGCGCCGCCTTCGCCTGCTGTGACGTTATTCGCATCGATCATTTTCGCGGGTTTGAGGCCTACTGGCGAATTCCACTCCCCGCGCAAAATGCCCGCATTGGCGCGTGGGTCGCGGGCCCGGGGCTCGACCTCTTCCGTGCGTTCCAACGCGAATTACCGACCGCGCGGATAATCGCGGAAGATCTCGGCGTGCTTTCCCCAGCGGTGGTGCAATTGCGCCAAGCGACGGGCCTGCCGGGCATGCTCGTCTTGCAATTTGCCTGGGGCGGCGACGCCCAGAACAATTACCTGCCGCATAATGCTGAGCCCAATGCAGTGATTTACTCCGGCACGCATGATAACGACACAACGCGCGGCTGGTATGAAGCGGTGAGTGAAGCGGAGCGCAATCACGTCCGCCGCTATCTCCGCATCGCGGGCACCGACATCTCCTGGGATTTTATTCGCACCTGCTACGCGAGCGTCGCGCGCCTCGCGATTATTCCGCTCACGGATATTTTCGCGCTCGGCGCGAACGCGCGTTTCAACACCCCCGCTCGCGCCACTGGTAATTGGCAGTGGCGGTATCGCGCGGCTGCGCTAGAAAAAATAAATCTTAACTCCGCGGCTTATCTGCGCGAACTCGCGCAACTTTTTCTGCGCTGATTTTTTTAAAAAATTAAATTTTGGCAGATTTTTTGGATAAAATAAATCTGCGCGAAATGAAAAATTATTAGTGCAACTCAGCGGAACATGACTGATACTGACTGCATGGCCAAAAAGAAACCTGCTAAGAAAGCTGCTAAGAAGAAGAAGAAGTAACGCTCGCGTTGCTTCTTTCTCCCCTCAACGCCGGCCTAATAAGCCGGCGTTTTTTTACGCCCTAATTTCAGTCGCCCACACCGTTATTTAACGGCCGCCCAAACGCGCTGCACGTCGTCGTGATCTTCGAGCGCCTGCAGAAATTCGCCGACCTGCGCCCGCGTGGCTTCATCGAGCTCCGGAAAAGTTTTAGCGGTGTACCCAATTTCACTGGTGATCACCGCCCAGCCGTGCTGCTTCAACCACACGGAGACCGCATGCACCGCGGTCCGCTCGGTGATAAACCGCGCGCCATTACTGCCCTCAGGAATATCATCGTTCTGCGCGTGCGCTAAGGCCTCAAAATCATTCGCCCCCGCTTCAATGGCCACCCCTTCGAGGTCGATACTGCGATCGGCATGGTACGCTTCCACTAAGCCTACGTGATCAAAAAGAAATTTATTACTGCCGGCCGTCCCGAGCACACCTTGTTTGAAGAGATACCGAATCTCGGGGGTAATGCGCTGATGATTGTCCGTCATGCACTCCACAATCACGGCGACCTTATGCGGCGCGTAGCCCTCAAAGATAACGTGATCGAGATGCATTTTTTCGCTGCCGGTGCCGGCGCCCTTGGCGATGCCTCGCTCAATCACATCGCGCGTCACGCTGGCTTTCTTCGCCTTTTCAATCGCCGCATGCAGCCGTGCATTGCCTTCGGGATCCCCGCCGCCCATTTTGGCGGCGACCGTAATTTCCTTCACCAGCTTGCCGACCGTTTGGCCTTTTCTTAAATTAACGATCGCGCGTTTTGCATGCAGCCATTGACGTCCCATAAGACTATGAGCGTTAGCTGATCCGACCCCGCCGGGCAAGGCCGAAGAATCTTGGCCTCTCGTCCGCCTACTCTACTTAACCAAGCGGCTTTGCTTTTAATCTAAAACCACCTAAGTTTAGTTACGATGTTTGCCGATTTTTTTCATTTTAAATCCCGCCGCCATTCGCGGGATTACCCTGAGCCCATCATCGCGGCAGTCGTCGTTCGCCCGCCAGAACCACGCAACCCCCGCGTAGAAAAAATTATCCTACTGTGCTGGGGTCTCATCGCAGTAAAGCATATTGCGGTGATCTGGGCGGTGTCGCATTACGCCGTGCCTTTCCATCAGCTCTGGATTAACGGCCCAACCTTCTTGCTCGGGCTCCTCGCCACGCTCGTTTATTACGGGGACGAGTAAGCACCGTTTTTGATTGGGGCTTTTAGTATTTAGCTGCTGACTGTAGTCCGCTGCCCTCAGCTTTTCGGTTGGGGGACTAACTCCATCCATTAATTCTTCATTATTATGCCCGCCGTTCCTGGTCTCCGTAGTAACTATCTAAAAACTGGCCGCTTGGTTTATTTTGGCCGCATGTTGGACAAAATCCGCCTGCAGGCCGGCGGCCAGCTGCCGGCGGATTACGTCGGTAACCTCAGCAAAGGCTTTGACCTCCGCTGCTGTAATTTCTTACGCGTGCCGTACGCCACTCTGCAGGCGCGCACCCTCACCGGCGGCACGGATGAAGAGATTCTCGCTTGGGCCTTCGCGACGGGTGGCGCGCGCACGGACGAAGAATGCCTCGCTTGGAATTCGTTTCTCATGAAACGCGGCTGGCGCGATGACGGCAGCGCTACCCTTAAGTCGCGCATCAAAGAATTTGGCCTTGAGGGAAAACCCATCGAAACTTTTTTTGATCTTAACGAATTTGACGAAGGGCGCGATGCCGTCGCCGCCCAAGCTTGGTTACCTTAACCCGATGGCCCGCTTTCGCCTCCGCCGCCGCACTTGGCTCATTTTAATCATCGGCCCCCTCCTGCTCGCTTTAGCCGCGCTTGCCTGGGGGCGCCGACAGATGCGGGGCAGCCTGGCCCAATTAGACGGCGTTCAAACCGTGAGCGGTCTCGCCGCGGCCGTCACTATCACGCGCGATGCGCTAGGCGTACCCACGATTACTGGCGCTAGCCGCCGCGATGTCGCCCGTGCCACCGGCTTTGTCCATGCGCAGGATCGTTTTTTTCAAATGGATCTTCTGCGGCGGCGGGGCGCCGGAGAATTAGCGGAACTCTTCGGCCGCGCCGCGCTCTCCCTCGATCAAGAAGCGCGGCGCCACGGATTCCGGCGGACGGCGGCGCAGGTACTGACCCAAGCGAATCCAGCGGATCGCGACTTACTGAGCGCTTACACGGCGGGAGTTAATGCCGGACTCGCCGCCCTCGCCCAAACCCCCTGGGAATACCTGGCTCTTCGGCTCACCCCGCAGCCTTGGCGCGAAGAAGATTCGGTGCTTTGCATTTACGCCATGTGGTTTGACCTCCAGGACCACAAAGGATCTTTCGAGCTTAATCGCGAAGCGCTGCGCCGAACCCTCGGCCAAGGGGCACTCGATTTTCTCGCCCCGCGCGGCAACTCATGGGATGCCGCCTTGGATGGGAGTGTATTCCCCGTCGCGCCGCTACCGAAGTTTGGTTTTAAGCCTAACGGGACGCCGACGCGAAGCGCCCGTCTGGCGCCCGAACCTGAATCGCGTTTCGTCCTCGGTTCTAATGCCTTTGCCGTCAGTGGCGCCCACACCGTCACCGGCGCCGCCCTGCTCGCGAACGATATGCACCTCGGCCTCGCCGTGCCGCACATTTGGTATCGCGCAGTATTACAGTGGACGGATGCAACCGGTCCGCGCCGCATCGTCGGGGTCACTTTACCCGGCACCCCGATCATGACTATCGGCAGCAATGGCCATGTAGCTTGGGGCTTCACCGATGCCTACGCCGATACGACGGATGTCATCGTAACTGAAACTGAAGCTGTGGCGCAAACTTACTACCGCACCCCGCATGGTTGGGCCGAAATCCAAGACCGGCAGGAGGAAATTAAAGTGAAGGGCGAAAAATCGGTACCGTTTATTGCCCGTTGGACTGAGTGGGGCCCGATTATTGCGGGGCCCAAAGATGGCCGCTACCTCGTCTTGCGTTGGACAGCGCACGATGCCGAGGCGACCAACCTCCGCCTGCGCGATATGGAAACAGTGCGCACGACAACCGAAGCACTGGCCGTGGCGCACCAAGCTGGTTTACCCAATGAAAATATCCTGCTCGCTGACGCCGACGGACAAATTGCCTGGACCATTATCGGTCGGGTTCCTCGGCGCGTGGGCTACGATGGCCGCTTGCCGGTCTCTTGGGCTTATGGGGACCGCCGCTGGGACGGCTGGCTCAAGCCCGAGGAAATCCCGGTCATCACAACGCAACCCCAAGGTCACGCTGCGGCTAGCTTGGCAACCGAGGGGATTTTATGGTCGGGCAATAATCGAGCGGTCGGCGGCGCCGCCTACGCGCTACTGGGCGACAGCGGATATGATGATGGTCCCCGCGCTCGCCAGATTCGCGATGATCTCCGAGCGCTACTGGCCTCAGGAAAAAAAGCGACCGCCGCCGATCTGCACGCGGTGCAACTCGATGATCGCGCTGTCTTCTTGGAACGCTGGCAGAAATTTTTTAATGAGGTGCTAACTGATGCGGTGATTGTCACCAATCCGGCCCTCGCTCAACTGCGCGCCACCGTGCGCCAATGGCAGGGGCACGCTAGCATCGACTCAGCTGCTTACCGGCTAGTAAAAAATTTTCGCGGCCACGTAGCGGAACGCGCGTTGGCGCCATTCACCGAGCTCGCTGAAGCCAGCGACACCCCGTTTAATTATCGCAACTTCATGTTTGAAGATGCGCTCTGGCAATTAGTGCACGAGCAACCGGCCCGCTTACTCAATCCCGCGCATGCTTCGTGGTCAGCTCTGCTGCTGGCGGCCGCGAATGATGTCCTCGCTGATACGCAAGCAGCCGGTCTAGCGTCGGCCGATTTCACCTGGGGTGATCGCAACCGCCTCGCCATGCAGCATCCCTTCAGCCGCATTCTGCCGGCATGGATCGCCCAATTCCTCAACCTTCCCGCGCAGCCGCTGCCGGGCGACAACGACATGCCGCGCGTGCAAAGTCCGCGCGCCGGCCAATCTGAACGGCTCGTGGTCTCGCCTGGCCGTGAGAGCGAAGGGATTTTTACGATGCCTGGCGGCCAAAGCGGCCACCCGCTCTCTCCTTACTACCGCGCTGGTCATGAGGCGTGGGTGCGAGGCGAACCGACCCCATTACTACCCGGCCCGACCCAACACACCTTGATCCTGCAGCCCTGATATTTTTCTAATCATAGCAGAGCCTATCGCTAAATTACGGCGCCACTTTCCCCTCCCAATTATGTCCCTCCACCTCCTGCCCCATCCGCTCGGCGCTCATGTGCTGACGCATTTGCGCGACCAGACGACTAAGCCCGCCCTTTTCCGGACCCTCAGTTATCAAATCTCTCTCCTCCTCGCGCTTGAGGCTACCCGCGATCTCGCCACGACGGATAAGCTGATCGCCACCCCCATGGAATCCACCACCGGCCGCGTGCTCGCGAAGCCGCTGGTGATCGTTCCTATATTGCGCGCCGGCCTCGGGATGCTGCAGCCGTTTCACGATATCTTTCCTGATGTCTCGGTTGGCTACGTCGGCTTGGAGCGCGATCATCAGACGGCCGTGGCACGCAGTTATTATTGCAAGTTGCCGCCACTCACGGCCGCACGCGTCCTCGTCGTTGACCCGATGCTGGCGACGGGTGGTTCTGCGGTCCAAGCGATCGATATTGTTAAGGCGGCGGGCGGCACAGAAATTATTTTCGTCTGCATCGTCGCCTCACCGGAGGGGGTTGCCACTTTACAAAAAGCGCACCCAGAAATTCCCATTCACGCCGGCGCCCTTGATCGTGAGCTTAACCAAAAAAAATATATTCTCCCAGGCTTAGGAGATTTTGGGGATCGGTTGTACGGCACTTAAAGGACCAGCGGACCAAGCAACTTACCCCAGACCTCATTGAGCGCGGTGACGGAAAAATTTACGTCGCCACCGCCGGAACCACAAACGGGGCCCGATACTGGCGCGTCAAAAGAGCATTCGCCGCCGCCGCCTCTGGGCCGATAAAGCGTTCGCGTTGCGCGTCGATGGCCAACGGCACCCCGAGGGTGAGTGACGCTTTTGCTAAGTCGACTTGGTTGCTCGCTAGATGCTCGACCATGCGACCGTGAGCCTCCGCGAGCAACGGCTGGCCCTGGAGCTTAGCCCGCGCCTCGCCGGCGACGACACTCTGGCCGAGTTGGTGAGAAATGTTACCAAGATGACAAAGCGAACTAGAAACATGCGCTTCCTCAAGGGGCCCGTAAAGTTCCGCGGTCTTACGACTGCGCACGACATCGATAAAATTCTGCATCAAGCGGTCCGTGCCCTTGAACTCTTTCAGTAAGCGCCCATTCAAATCGTAGGCGGAAGCAGCAAAATAGGAGTCACTAACAATGTAGCCGTGTTCGCAATCGATCACGTTGCCGATCGAAACTCCCCGGTATTTATCCATCGCGGTGCCATCGGCTCTTGGCAAGCCACGCACCTCAAAAATCAAGGGAGCCGTCGCATAATCATGAACGATAATTTGGGTATTAGGCGTCTGGCCATCGTCAACGTAACCTAGCCGGGCGCCCACGCTGAGGGTGTGGCGCGGCAACCCAGCCTCGCCGAGGAACCAGCGCGCTACATCCATTTGGTGAATGCCTTGATTGCCAACGTCGCCATTGCCGTAGGCCCAGAACCAATGCCAGTCGTAATGCACGGGGCCATTTTTGGCCGAATTGCGATGCGGCGCGATCAAAGGCGCCGGACCAGACCAGAGATCATAATTGATGTTGGCCGGGACGGCTTGTGGTCCCGTCACTTGGCCGAGGCTAGGGCGGCGCTTATAGCAAAAGCCGCGCGCCGCGGTGACCTTGCCCAGCTGACCTGACCGCACATAGGCGACTGCTTCAATAAGGCCCTCACTGGAACGAATCTGCGTGCCCGCTTGCACCACGCGCCGAGATTTGTTGGCGGCAGCCACAAATTGTCGCCCCTCCCAGATATTGTGCGAAATCGGCTTCTCCATGTACACGTCCTTGCCCGCTTGGCAGGCCCAAATCCCCATGAGGGCATGCCAGTGGTTAGGCGTCGCCACCGAGATAACATCGATATCGGGCGCCGCGAGTAACTCGCGAATATCGGTGTAGGTTTTAATGCCCGCGCCTAACTCCTGCGCATTTTTTCTCAGGACCATCGCATCAACATCGCACAGGGCGACGACGCGTACGCCGGGAACGGCATTAAGGTTTTTTACGTGCGACCGGCCGCGGCCATTGAGCCCCACCACGGCTGCGCGGATCGTATGATTAGCGCCGACCACCTGACCCCATGAGCGGGCAGATAAGGCCGCGCCGGCGGCCGCGAGCGTGGTGGTTTTTAGAAAATTACGTCGAGTAAGAAAGTGCATAGGTTGGGATTTAAAATTATCTGCCGGCCGCATATTCGGCATAATGAGCCGCGACTTGGGCCTCGGTTTCATTACCGAGATGGAAATAAAAACGATAACGTAATGTTAAGTGGCCGCCTGCGGGGATGGTATAATCACCAAGATGAGGTTGATCCTTGCGCCCCTCAAAATCGTGTTGGCCAAAAGGATTAGCCGCAAACAGACCGTAACCCCGCGCCATCCACCAAGTAGGGTGACGCAAATTTTCCGGATGATCGAAGATGGCAACGCCATAAACTTTACCGGCATGCGGTGCGTAAAAATCACACCACGGCGCGCGTTGACCCCAGGCGGCGGCATCGCGCGCCCCCGTCGCAGTGACGATGTGGCCATTACCGGGGAGCTGGCGCTTCTGGTACTGATGCGGCAGCGTCATCCATTGGGCGAGCCGAATGGCCATCGTACCATCTTTGTTGTCACCCAATAACAGCGGTGCATCCGGCAAAGCCCGCAAGGTAACCTCGTAGTCGATAAATCTTCCGGTGGCGGTGCCGTGAAAACGCAGCGTCCGCTCATCGCGGCAAATTAACCGGCCGTCGGGTGCCACCAAATGGTTTCGCGCGCGCAGCACACCGATCGCTCCACTGGTCGTCTCGACCAAACCGACCGACACGGTCCGCCCTTTTTCTTTAGGTGATTTACCCATGTCGCCCCCGGCTTCATTCCAAAAATCAACCCCGTTGACCATGCTATGCGCAAACCACAAGGACCGGTGCCAGGGATGATCACGGTCCTCCCCCGGCGTTTGCTTCATGGGGAAATCGCGGGTCAGCCCCTGACCATCAGCGGCAAGAATTGGATAACAATAGGGCCGCGAGGCCCCATCACCGTGGACGTATTCGGTGAAAAGCTGGCCCGCTATTTCTACCCGCACGCGATCGGGCAAAGCGGTCAGCGTCACATCTGACGCCGACTCTGCGCCCAGCAAGGGAGGAGGCAGCAAACTCAGGCTAACCAGCGACAACCCAAGCAGGGGTAACCAGCGTTTCATCACCTCACGCAAACGCGCGGCGGCCTGCGCCGCAACGGCAAAGCACCGCAAGCGTTACAACTGCCTAGGTCGCAATTCATGAGGGCCGTCCATTTTTTCGTGTTCAACGAGGCAATTCACAGGCAAATCCTACTGGTATGATTATTGAGCGCCCAGGTCTGATCGTAGCCGACGGTTGGAAAGACTACCAATTGCTTGATTGTGGCCAAGGGATGAAACACGAGCAGTGGGGTCCTTATACCTTGGTGCGCCCTGACCCGCAAATTATCTGGCCGCGTCCGAGTAAACAAGCCCGCTGGGAAAATTGGGACGGGTTTTACCACCGCAGCGAGACCGGCGGCGGCAAATGGGAATTTCGTCAGAAATTACCCGATCACTGGAGCATCAACTACGGCGCCCTGACTTTTAAGATTCATCCCACCAGCTTTAAACACACCGGCCTTTTCCCAGAACAGGCCGTTAATTGGGACTGGTTTACTGCAAAAATTAAAGCGGCGCGCGCCGCCGGTCGCGAAGTCAACGTTCTCAATCTTTTTGGTTACACCGGGGCCGCCACGATCGCCGCCGCAGCCGCGGGTGCCAGCGTCTGCCACGTCGATGCGGCCGAAGGGATGGTTAAATGGTGCAAAGAAAATGCAGTGCTCTCCGGCCTCGCGGATGCGCCCATCCGCTACATTACGGATGATTGCCTCAAATTTGTCCGCCGCGAAATCAAACGGGGCCGCAAATATGATGCGATCATTATGGATCCGCCCACTTACGGACGGGGCAGCACGGGAGAGATGTGGAAGCTCGAGGACCATCTCTGGGAGTTGCTCAATGAGTGTAAACAGGTTCTCAGTGACCAACCGGTGTTCTTTCTGATCAACGCCTACACCGCTCGGCTTTCCCCCACCGTCGTCGTTAATCTGCTCGCTGCCTTGCTGGCCGGTGCCGGCGGCCATCTCTCTGGGGGCGAAGTCGGGTTACCTGTTCAGCAGGATAAGAAAATTTTGCCCTGCGGCATCTTCGGCCGCTGGTCAGCCCAGTGAGCACACCTTGCAAAATTGGGGTCGATGGTGGTGGCACTAAGACCGAGTGCATTCTGCTTAATGCAAAAGGGGCCATCATAGCCCAACACCTTGCGCCCGGTTGCAACCCCAGCCAAATTGGGCCAGCGGCGGCGCGGGCAATCTTAACTGAAGCCCTCGCCGCCCTATTGCTAAAAGCAAAAGCCGGCCAAGCCTCACTTACCGTCACGAGCACATTACTTTGCATGGCGGGGAATCGTGCTTTCTGGCGAGAAACTGCTGATACTTTAAATAACTTCGGTGTAATCACGACCTGCGATGATTCGCGGCCAGTGCTTGAACTCGCCACGCACGGCGCGCCGGGGCTCGTCCTCCATGCTGGCACGGGTTCTTTTATTGCCGCCCGCGCCCCCGATGGGTCGATTCACTATGCCGGTGGCCTCGGCTGGAAATTGGGCGACCCGAGTAGCGGTTATGATCTCGGTCGCCGCGCCATCGCCTTAGCCATGCTGGAACTACAAAGTTCTTCAGCGGCCACTGGGCTTAAATCTTCACCGCTCGTTACCGCCTTGCAGGCCCATACGGGATTAACAACGGCCTCTGATCATTCGCTTTTCCTTTATAACGATCCTGCGGCCAACGCCCAAATAGCCGCCTTTGCTCCAATGGTCATCGAGCTAGCCACCCAAGATTGTGGACCCGCTCAACAAGTGCTCGCTGACTCCCTCACTGATCTCGCGCGCCAAGCTGATGCCGTGATTCACCAACTTTTCCCGTCACCGATTACTAAACTACCTTGCGGTGTCAGTGGCCGCATCCTCAACAGCGCCCCCGCCAGCTTCGCCCTGCGTTCACTCGCGAGTAAACTTAATTGGCCAGTGGAATTACAATTTATCACGACCGCTCCGATCGAAGGCGTGCGGCGGATGCTGCTGGCCGGACGCTAATTTCTTATCACCCTAATCGTATGTGGTGGCTCGATGCACTTCTTTTGGCGGGGTTCGCGGCCCTCACCGCTCTCTTAGCTAAAGGTGGCGTGCGCGGCGTCGATTCCCACGTGGCTACCGCTGTCCGAACGACGGTGGTGTGGCCGTGAACTCGCTCGCGGCCAGTTACTCGGTCCTCGAGGAAGCCGACTGGGGCGAGCGCCGCGCCCTCCACGAGCAGCGGGTGCGAGCGTGGACCGATCCGCACCAAGCCCGAACCGCGCGCGGCGAAAAACATCCGGTCTACGACTTTCTTTTCGAATACTATCGGTTTCGCGCCAGCTGGCTGCGGCGTTGGCATCCTGGACCTCACTGCGTACTCGCTGGTGCAACCGCGCGGGAATTTCTCCGCTGGCCAGAATATCACGCAGTCGAGGGCGGCATAGCCCTCAACGCCGCCGCCCTCGAGCCCCACCGCCGCGAAAGCTTAACCTGGATGGTTAACCTGCTGCGGCTCACGGCGCTGCGGCCGCCGCAATTTGCCTGCTTCGGCCTCCACGAGTGGGCGATGGTGTATCGGCAGACCCCGGACGAAGTGCGGCACAATGCCTGGCCCTTGCGCTTTCCGCCCGACGAACTCGCCCGCTTCGTCGAGGCTCAACCGATCTGCTGCTCCCATTACGATGCCTTTCGTTTTTTCACCACCCCAGCGCAGTCGCTGAATAAATTACAACCGACGCGCGCGGATACCTCGGCATTCGAACAGCGGGGCTGTCTGCATGCGAATATGGATCTTTATAAATGGGCCTTTAAATTCGCCCCGTTTATCCCGAGCGAACTGATCGCTGACTGCTTTGCGCTCGCCCGCGACATCCGCGAAATCGATATGCGCGCCAGTCCCTACGACCTCGCCCCACTCGGTTTTCCGCCCATTCGCATCGAAACCCCAGAAGGCCGGACAGAATACGAGGCCCACCAACGTGATTTCGCTGCGCGCAGCCAGCCATTGCGGGCGCAACTGATCGTGATCGGCGAACGATTACTGCAAGCCCATAGCCCCGTGCCTCCGCCGCTGTAACCCCCCCGGCCCATTGCCAAAGCCTAAATTTGATGCGACTCCTGCCACAAAAAAGGTGGAACTCGCTCAGCTATTTCTCTTTGGTTTATTTATAACCCCTGCCCCTCCCTCCCCATGAAGAATTGCTGGTATAAAATCCTCCTCCTGCTTGCTTGCTCTACCGCCGCCGCTTGGGCGGCTGATACCTACACCATCGCCGTTATCCCGAAGGGCACGACGCATGAATTTTGGAAATCCATTCACGCCGGCGCGGAAAAGGCCAAGCTCGAGCTGGCTGCCCAAGGCATCACGGTAAATATTATCTGGAAAGGTCCGCTTAAGGAAGATGACCGCGAACAACAAATCCAAGTCGTGGAAAACTTTATCGGCCGCCACGTCGATGGGATCGTCCTCGCCCCACTCGACAACAAAGCCCTCGTCGCTCCGGTCGAGACCGCCGCGCGCGGCAAAATCCCCGTAGTCATCATCGACTCGGCGCTCCTAACGAAGGCGATTACGAGCTATGTCTCCACTGATAACCGCGAAGGCGGCCGGATCGCCGCGCGCAACCTCGGCCGCCTCCTCGAGGGCAAGGGCAAGGTGATCATGCTCCGCCTCCAGGTCGGCTCCGCCAGCACCGAAGAACGCGAGGAAGGATTTCTTGAGGTTATGAAAAAGGATTTCCCGGGCATTTATCTGCTCTCCACGGATCAACACGCCGGCGCCACCCGCGATACCGCCAAGAGCGCCGCCGAAAATCTCTTGAGCCGCTACGGTCGTGAAGTCACCGGAGTTTATGGCTGCAATGAATCCACCACCGCTGGCCTCCTCCTCGCCCTCCGCGACGCCGGTCTCGCCGGCAAAGTAAAATTTGTGGGCTTCGACTCCGGCGAAACACTCAACGCTGGCCTCAAGGCTGGCCACATCGACGGTCTCGTCGTCCAGAATCCCCTCAATATGGGTTATCTCGGGGTCAAAACGGTCGTCGCTGCCCTGCGCGGGGAAAAAGTGCCGGCCCAGATCGACACCGGGGTGGGCTTTGTGACCCTCGCTAATTTTGATGACCCCTCCATGGCGGACATCGTCCATCCGCCACTCGATAAGTATCTGAAATGACTCCCGCTATCCGGCTGCGCCTTACCGGCCTCCAGAAAAGCTTCGGCGCCACGCGCGCGCTCCGCAGCGTTTCACTCGCGATTGCCCCCGGCGAAGTCCACGCGCTCATTGGGGAAAATGGGGCGGGTAAAAGCACCTTAATGAAAATTCTCAGCGGCGCTCATGCCGCTGATGCCGGCACGATGGAGCTGAGCGGTCAGTCTTATCAGCCTGAAAACCCCCACGATGCCCGCCTCAAGGGCGTCGCGATGATCTATCAAGAGCTCAATCTCGCGCTCCACCTCACCGCGCAGGAAAATATTCTCCTCGGCGCCGAATCCACCCGCTGGGGCTGCGTCGATCAGGCAACTTCCCGCGCCCGCGCCCAAACCGCCCTGGAACAATTAGGGCACGGCGGCCTCGCGCTCGATCAGAAAGCGGGAGATTTTTCGATCGCGGAACAACAGATTATCGAAATTGCCCGAGCGCTGCTGCTGCAACCGCAAGTCCTCATCATGGACGAACCGACGAGCAGCCTGACCCAAGCGGACACCGAAAAATTGTTCGCGACCATCAGCCGACTCCGCGCGCAAGGCGTCAGCATTATCTATATTAGCCATTTTCTCGAAGAGTGCAGCCGCATCGCGGATCGTTACACGGTTTTAAAAGATGGGGAGACGGTCGGCTCCGGCGCGATGAAAGACGCCACCCTTGATCACCTCGTCACCTTAATGACCGGCCGCGAGGTCAAAGATCTTTATCCGCGCACCCCCCATCAGCCGGGCGCCGTCGTGCTCGCCGTGAAGACGGCCGTACTGGCACGCTTTGCCGGAAGAAATGTATCCTCAGGCCACGGTTCATCCGTCCAACCGACCTGTAGTCTAGAAGTACGCGCGGGAGAAATTTTTGGTCTAGCCGGTCTCATCGGGGCCGGCCGCACTGATTTACTCCGAGCAATTTTTGGCCTCGATACCCTCACCCGCGGGGAAGTCTGTCTCATCGGCGCCGACGCCCAAGCGGCCACGCCCCGCCACCGCTGGCAACAGGGCGTCGGATTTTTGAGTGAAAATCGTAAAGAGGAAGGCCTGATGCTCAATCAATCCATCGCGGATAATTTGACGTTAACAAAAATGAACACGTTTGGCCGCGGCGGCTGGGTTCAGCAAAATCGACAACAACGCGCCGCTCAGCACTGGGTGGATGCTTTACGCGTGAAATGCCGCGACTCGGCGCAAACCATCAGCGAACTTTCCGGCGGCAATCAGCAAAAGGTCGCCCTCGCTCGCTTACTCGAACACCCCGCCCAAATCTTTCTGCTCGATGAACCGACCCGGGGAATCGATGTGGGCAGCAAGGCGCAAATTTATCAACTCGTGAGCGAACTCGCGGCCGCCGGCAAAGCGGTGGTGATCGTTAGCTCCTACTTACCCGAACTGCTCGGTCTCTGCGACACCATCGGAGTCATGTGCCGCGGCGAACTCACGGCCATCCGCCCCCGCGCCGACTGGAGTGAAACCGACATCATGCGCGCGGCCACTGGCAGCACGTAATCATTTTCGCTTTTAAGCTACCGATCCCTTACCCGAGACCCATTTTAACTGCTATGCACGCTACCTTAAAAACTATCCTCGCCAAGAGCGGCCCCTTCATCGGGCTCATTCTGGTTATTGCTTTTTTCTCTCTCCCAACGGAGACCCGAGAATATTTTCTGACCTATAATAATTTTAAGATTATTTTTACCCAGACGGTGATCGTCGCCATTGGCGCGCTCGGCATGACGATGATTATCGTCAGTGGGGGCATTGATCTATCAGTCGGCTCGACCATTGCTCTCACGAGTGTTGTCGGCGCCTTACTGATTCAACATGGCTGGGGCCCAATCGCGGTCCTCTTGGCCGTCATCGCCTCGGGTGGGCTAATCGGTCTGCTGAACGGCTCAGCCATCGCCGGTCTGCGCATGACCCCTTTTATCATTACGCTCGGCACGCTCGGGGTAGCCCGCGGTTCAGCCAAGTGGTTAGCCGATAATCAAACCGTCAATTACGATAGCTCGCCGCTTAATAGTTGGATGACCACGGCGAATCCATTCAGCCTCACCTTGCCCACGGGCGTCTGGGTTGCCCTGGTGTTGGCGCTACTGACTTCTCTCCTGCTCCGGCATACCGTCTTTGGCCGGCATATTTTTGCGCTGGGTTCAAATGAAGCTACCGCTCGTTTGTGCGGCATTGCGACCAAGCGGCTCAAAATTCTGATTTATGTTCTCGCCGGCTGCTTTTTTGGCCTAGCGGGACTATTTCAACTCTCCCGCTTGCGCCAAGGTGACCCGACGGTAGCGGTCGGCCTCGAGCTAGATATTATTGCTGCCGTGATCATCGGCGGCGCGAGTCTCAGCGGTGGGGTTGGCACTATTTTAGGTTCTATGATCGGCGCTCTGATCATGGCGGTTCTTCGCAACGGCTCGCAACAGATGGGTTGGCCCACGTATTTTCAGGAAATTATTATTGGCTTGGTTATTATCGTCGCGGTGTTCCTCGATCGTTTGCGGCAAGGTCGCGCCGCGGCCTAAGCGAGTGACCCACGACGGACTCTTGCCACGCCAACCTTCCGTCGTAAGCTGAGCCCCATGGACGAAGCGCTTGATCCTCTCCGGGTGCGGACGCTAAAAAAACCCAGCTATCCGATTGGGGAGGCGCTGCGTCATTATTTAAAACAATTCCGCCGCGAGCGGGAATTGCCAGTAACGTACGAACGACTCCGCGAATTTCACACCTCGGTGCCGCTGCTCGATTCCGTCGGTCGCAACACCCTGTGGGAAACGGTGGCCTACCGCGCGGAAGATATGCCGGCGCTGAACGAAGGCTTGAAACTTATTTATGCCCTGCTCCGCGTGAATGGCGACTTTTCCGTCATGGAGCATCTATATATCGATCGGGTAGATTTTTGCAGCTTTGGCAATTCGACGCCGTTTCGCATCCGGATCGTTAATGCTTACAACGACAATCAGGATTATTTTTATATTAAAAAAGCCGATGCTTCCCGCGTCTATGGATTGGAGCTCGAACATCTCCTCTCCCCCAATCGGCTAAATTTTCTGACGCACCAATGCACGCTAGTGGAAGAGCACATCGCCGGCATCCCAGCCGATACCTTCAGCGAGCGCTGGCTCGACCGCCCGGAGTTAAAACCCATCCGCATCGCTAAAGAACTCGTGAAATTCAACGAGCGCTGCTTCATCCGCCTCTTAGGTGATATGCGCAGCTATAATTACGTCGTGGTGATCACGCCCGATTTCGAGGATTCGCAGATTCGTATCCGCGCGATGGATTTTGACCAACAAAGTTACAGTGGGAAAAAGAATTTTTACCTGCCGCAATTTTTTAAAGAAAACGCGACCCTGGTTCGTTTCTGCGATAAACATATTCACCGCCAAACTGCCTTACAGTATCAGCGTGAAGAACAGTCGCTCATGTTACATCGGGCCGAACTCGCCACAGGTCGGCTCAACCCGCTGCTCGCAGTCATGACGCGTGATCCCATCGCCCCGCTCGAACACATCCAAACCCTGCGGGCCGGACTCGCGGAGCATTTCCAGTCCGACAGCTATCTCCGCTGCGAATCGATGGGCGCCCTCGTCCAAGAAAATCTCGCTTCGCTCCGCCGCACCATCGGCTCAGACCGAGCGCTTGCCCCGCTTTAAGTGGCGGTGTACCCTGCGGAATTAAGGTCTTATCGCGGGCAGGACACCCCCTGACGGCCAAGTGGTAAGGGTTAGCCAAAGATTGAGCCCCAAGAAAATTAACGCGGGCAGGGTTGCCACCAACGAGTCGCGAATTCGCCAACGTACGAGCACCGCGAAAAACATCATCCCGCTCAGTCCGGCCGCCGCCGCGAATAAAAGCATTGGATAGAAATAGCCCGCACTAAGACCAAGGCTGGCGAGCAGTTGCAGCGCGCCGGTCAGACGGCGCCAACGCGCCATGCCGTAACGCTCAAATTCTAGGACCATCCGACTCGATCGCCAGCAACTGAGCCCGTACCAGCCGAAGGAGATAATCAAAATTCCTTGGATGAGAGTAATTAAAAAATGCACTTTGCTTTTTAGGTCAGGCGGTTGCTCACTACGTCCCATGGGTAAATTCTAATCTTCTATAAATGCAAACTATCACCTCTATTCTCCAGGTTGTCATCGCGCTCGGCTTATTTAACGTCTGGCTCTTGCGCTTCTCCCAATCGACTCCGTACCGCGGCGGCGCCGCGGGGACGATGCCTGAAGAATTTTTGGCGTACGGCCTCCCGCGGTGGTCCACCTATTTGGTCGGACTCTTGAAAATCGGCGCCGGCCTAGCCCTAATCATCGGACTATGGCACCCCCACTGGGTGCTGCCTGCCGCGCTCTTGATCGTCGGCCTCATGGTGGGGGCAATATTTATGCACTTCAGAATTCGCGATCCGCTTAAAAAGAATTTACCCGCCTTGGTGATGCTAATTCTAAGCGTCAGCCTGTCTTTGATCACCGCGGCTTGATGCCCAACGGCGGCGGCAGCCAGCCCAGCGCCTCAAGGGCAGCCTAGCCGACCGCCCACCGTTCACTTTGTGGCCGCCGCGAGGGCTTGGTCGAGGTCGGCGATGATATCGGCGATATTTTCCAGGCCGATACTGAGGCGCACGAGGTCAGCGGTGATCCCACCGGCAATTTGCGCGGACTCACTCAGCTGACTATGCGTCGTGGTCGCGCTATGAATCGCGAGACTGCGCGCATCACCGACATTAGCCACGTGCGAAAAAAGTTTTAGGTGATCGATGAATTTCTGGCCGGCTGTCTTCCCGCCCTTGATGCCGAATACCACCATGCCGCCCCCTTTCCCCGCGAGGTAGCGCTGATTTTTGGCGTACTCGGGATCATTTTTTAATCCGGGATAGCGCACCCACGTAACCCCAGCGTGTGACTGCAAATGCTGCGCAACCGCGAGCGAATTACTGCAATGACGCTCCATCCGCAGCGGCAAAGTCTCAATCCCCTGCAGGAAGAGCCACGCATTATCGGGCGCGATGCATGCCCCTAGATTACGCAGCGGCACCGTCCGCATCCGCAGAATATAAGCGAGCGGCGCTAAACCCGCCGGGAGATCGTGACCCCAGCGCAAACCATGATAGGAAGCGTCCGGTTGATCAAAGAGCGGATGTTTGCCTCCCGCCCAGTTAAATTTTCCGCTGTCCACCACCACGCCGCCGAGCCCCGTGCCATGGCCACCAAACCACTTAGTCAGCGAGTGCACCACAATATCAGCGCCATGCTCCAGCGGCCGGGTTAGATAAGGCGTGCTGAAGGTGCTGTCGACGATGAGCGGGAGGCCATGCGCGTGGGCGATATCGGCCACCGCTTTTAAATCGGTCACCTCTAACGCCGGATTGCTGACCGTCTCGCAAAAGAGGGCGCGGGTTTTACCATCGATGGCTTCAGCGTAATTGGCCGGATCGTTTGAATCCACAAACCGCACCGTAATCCCTAAGGCGGGTAAAATATTCGCGAATTGCGTGTAGGTGCCGCCGTAAAGATTGCGCGCCGATACAATATTATCCCCGGCCTGCGCCAAATTGATGATCGCGTAGAATACCGCGCTCGTTCCCGAAGCCAGCCCAAGACCCGCCATCGGATGAGCCCCCTCTAACAAGCAGACGCGCTTCTCGAGCACATCGGTCGTCGGGTTCATCAGGCGCGTGTAAATATTCCCCAGCTCCTTTAACGCGAAAAGATTGGCGGCGTGTTCGGTGTTTTTGAAAACAAACGCGGTGGTCCGATAAATCGGCACCGCACAAGCCCCCGTAGTCGGATCAGCTACTTGGCCACCATGCAGACAGAGAGTTTCGAATTTCATAAGGAGCGCGGAGTTGGATTTTTAGGCCGAAAAAGATCGCTAAAGTAGTCTCAGAGCCCGGCGGGCGAAAACCCTCTAGCGATTCTTACTATATATCTTTACTCATGATAATATCGAATCAAATCAAAAATACTTTGTCCCTGATAATGCCAAGGCGTAATCTACAAAATGCTTATTGATAACAATTTAATATTTATCAACCGGAAGCTGTTTTACGTCAAAGGACCAAGGCGCGTCCACGCACGAGCATTAATTAGCCCCGATTAATTGAATAGCCGCCGCCCGTATAAGCCTTTGGGGCGCTATTCAATTCGGCCCTCGTCGAACTCCATGAGATCGACGACGCTGGTAATCTGGTCCACGCGATCAGCACAACCCATATTGGTGAGCGCTTCCTTGAGAAATTCCCGGCCACTGGGCGTCATGCCTTTTTGCACGTAATTACGGTTCCATTTAGCGACGCGGAGATCGCCCGGTAGCAGTTCTTTTAACTGCGCCTCTATTTCAGCCTCCGTCGTTGAGGTTAGCACAATTTTTTCCACGGCGGCCGGATCGATCCCCAGATGCAGGCAGAGGAAACGGTCCATCCCCCGTTTAAAATTTTTCGCATAACTCGCCGGCAAAGCGCCATGCTCTTTGATATACTTACACTTGGCGAGAAAGCGGGGCAAATGCAGGAGCCCAGTCGCCGCATGCGGCTGATAAGCCGACGGCAAACTACGCAACACTTCTCCGGAAGAGCCAGGAATGGGTTGGGCTAACATCGCGACCACAATCGAATGCAGGGAAGCCTCCGTGGCAAGCCGCGCCTCACGCGCGGAGCCCAGACTTGCTCGTTAACTAAATACAGTAAAAGTGGCCGCAGCATGCAAAAGCTCTCTTTCGATAAACGGCGCATTGAATTTCTTTTTTTAGAAGGCGTCCACGCTCAGGCCACGACCGCGCTGGCCCAAGCTGGTTACACCGCCGTCCGTAACCTGCCCAAATCGCTGACCGACGATGCGCTGAAAGCCGCCCTCAAAGATGTGCACTTTCTTGGCATTCGCTCGCGGACCGAATTAACTGATGAAATTCTCGCCGCCGCACCCAAACTTACGGCAATTGGCTGTTTTTGCATCGGTACAAATCAAGTCGATCTCGCCGCCGCCGCCAAACGTGGCATCCCCGTCTTTAACGCCCCTTACTCTAATACCCGGAGCGTCGCTGAATTGGTCCTCGGGGAAATCATCATGCTCTTACGCGGCATTCCCGAAAAAAATGCATTGGTCCATCGCGGCGGTTGGACTAAGAGCGCCGCAGGCAGCGTGGAAGTACGGGGCAAGACGCTCGGCATTGTCGGCTACGGCCACATCGGCACCCAATTAGGAGTGCTCGCCGAACATCTTGGGATGCGGGTGCTGTATTACGATATTATGGGTAAACTCCCTCTGGGAAACGCCCGCCCGGTCCCGAAACTCGCCCGCCTGCTGGCCGAAAGCGATATCGTCTCGCTGCACGTGCCCGAAACTGCCGCCACTAAAAATCTCATCGGGCGCGCTCAGCTGGCCCTAATGAAAAAAGGGGCCCACCTGATCAACGCGGCCCGCGGGACCATCGTAGATATTCCGGCACTCGCTGAAGCCTTGGAGCATGATCAGCTCGCCGGCGCTGCCCTCGATGTTTTTCCGGTCGAGCCAACGGGTAATGACGAGGAGTTCCTGTCCCCACTACGAAAATTTGATAACGTAATTCTTACCCCGCACATCGGTGGTTCCACCGTCGAAGCGCAGGCCAACATCGGCACGGAGGTAGCAGAAAAATTAATCCGCTATTCAGACAACGGGTCCACGATGACGGCGGTTAATTTCCCTGAGGTTAATCTGCCCGAACATGCGGGCACCGGTAAAACCCGCCTGCTACATATCCACCGGAATATTCCTGGAGTGCTGGCGCACATCAACGAGCGCTTCAGTCGGCATAAAGTAAATATTTCGGCCCAATATCTGCAAACAACCGAGCATATTGGTTACTGTGTGATGGATGTGGACACCGCCGCCGGCAAAATCGCGATTGATGAGCTGCAAAGTGTGCCCGGCACCCTGCGCGCGCGGATTCTTTATTAAGCAAGCCGACCCCCCAAAGCAAAACGCCGGACTCCCATGAGTCCGGCGCCGGCTTAATGCAAAATCAGGGTCTTAGAAGAAGCGCACGGGCTTAGCGGCCATGCGCTCATGCTCTTCGGGCGAGCAACCGGCATTGGTGGGAACGGTTAAGGGCGCCCCCCCGGCGTTCACCAAATTGTTGGCTAGCATATAATTTTCAACTTCCTCCCCAGAAATATCCGCGAGCATCACCCCATCAATCTCGACACAGGGCGATAGCGGTTGGCCAGACTTACGCACCATTTCCTCGTAATTGGCCCGCTGGTTAATGATGTCGATATCCTCAAAGGCCAGCTGGTGTTTGGCCATAATAGCGCGAACGCCATTGGACCAGCCGCATTGAGGTTTGAGATAGGCTTTGATTTTCATAAGGTCGTCGAGATGTTGAGACGGCACAACTTATGCGTCAGCCGTGCTACTTCAACTTAAACTTTCTCCCTTTCGCTCGTGTCACCCGCCTTCCCTCTTCTCGCTCCCGCGCAAGCTTCCGAATTTGCGCAGCTTGGTCTCCGGAATATTTGCCGTGAATACCCCCACCTTCTCCAGCACGTCCTAAATGGACCTGAAGATGTGCGGGCGCCCCGCGCACTCCATCCTGCATTTTACGGCAGCTATGACTGGCACTCTTGTGTGCACCAACACTGCATGCTGGCTCGCCTCGCGCGCCTTTTCCCCCAGCTCCCGGAACGGGCAGAAATTGACCGAGTCCTGCACGCACACCTGACAGCTGAGAATCTAGCGGTGGAGACCGCCTATTTTCGTTCTCCGGGCCGAGGATTTTTTGAGCGACCCTATGGCTGGGCTTGGTTATTAAAATTAGCCGAGGAATTATTCCATTATGATCCCAAGCTTGCGCAAAACCTCGCGCCGCTCGTCGCGGTTATGCGTGAGGGGCTACTCACCTACCTGAATTCCCTCACCCACCCCGTCCGACACGGTGTGCACAACAACACGGCCTTTGCGGTTAAACTCACCATCGACTACACGCGCGCGGCGGACGATCAAGAGCTCAAACTTTTTTGCACGAGCCGCATGGCCTATTGGTTTGGTCATGATGCCAACTACTCCGCCCAATGGGAACCCTCCGGCGAAGACTTTCTCTCTCCCGCGCTCACCGAAGCAGAAGTGATGGCTTCGGTGCTGCCCCCAGAAAATTTTAGCCGCTGGCTTGGGCGCTTTTTGCCCAATCTCCATACGGGAGAACCGGTCCGACTGTTTACCCCCGTCCGCGTGAGCAATCCAAACGATCCGAAAATTGCTCACCTCATCGGTCTTAATTTAAATCGCGCCTGGTGCTGGCGCCGCATCGCCCTCGCCTTGCCTGAATCTGATCCCCGTCAAAATCGAGCGCGCGAAGCCGCTAGACGCCATTTGGAAGCAGCGATCCCCTTGCTGAGCACCGAAGATTTTAACCGCGCCCACTGGTTGGCCTCTTTTGCCGTTTACGCCCTGACGGAATAATTTTCGCCTAGCGCAGGAAGTCGGGCGGCGCACCCTGTGGCCCATGAGCACCATTTTATTACTCAGCCTCTCTAATATTTTTATGACCTGCGCTTGGTGCGGTCATTTAAAATACGCTGGGAGTACCGCCAGTTCACCGGCTACCAATTAAAAATTATGCAGGAAATCATCACTTTGGTCGTCTTTGTGGGCTTTGCCTCGCTCGTCCTCGGGGAAAAACTCCGCTGGAATTACGCGTGCAGCCTGTTTTTCATGGCCCTCGCCGCTTATTTTGCTTTCGCATTCAATAAACCCGCCGCCACCGCTATCTGAAACGCTTCCAGGCCTAATTTTAGGCCTTTTCTCACCCACTCCACGCTTGCCGAATTACGCTAGGCGCGCACCGTGAAAATAACTTTTTAAACCATAACCTCCCCCATGTCCAAAGCCGATAAATCCAAGTCTACCGAATCCCGCCTCGCCCCCGCAGAAAAATCTGCCAACGCCGCCCGCGAGAAAAATATCGATCTCGCTCTCTCTTCAATCACCAAACAATTCGGCGAAGGCTCCATCATGCGTCTCGGCAGCAACGCCAAGATGAAGGTCGACACGCTTTCAACCGGTTCCCTCGCCATCGACCTCATGCTCGGCGTCGGCGGCCTGCCCCGCGGACGCATCATCGAAATCTACGGACCAGAATCCTCCGGTAAAACCACCTTTTGCTTGAGCGTTATTGCCGAAGCCCAACGGCAAGGTGGCCTCGCCGCTTTTATCGACGTCGAACATGCCCTTGACCCCAAATATGCCCGCGTCGTTGGCGTCAGTCTCGACGACCTCCTCGTCTCCCAACCCGATTCGGGCGAAGACGCGCTCAACATCATGGAGACGCTCATTCGTTCAAACTCCATTGATGTGATCATTCTCGACTCAGTCGCGGCCCTGATCACGAAGGCCGAACTTGATGGCCAAATGGGCGACATGACCATGGGCAGCCAAGCCCGCCTGATGTCGCAAGCCATGCGCCGCCTCACCGCGGTCGTCAGCAAGACGAATTGCGTCTGTATTTTCACCAATCAAATCCGCGAAAAAATTGGCGTTATGTTTGGGAGCCCCGAGACCACTTCTGGCGGTCGCGCGCTTAAATTCTTCGCTTCGGTTCGTCTCGATATTCGCCGCAAAGATCAGCTCAAGACGCCGGAAGGTAAAGTTATTGGCAATCGTACAAAGTTGAAGGCCGTTAAAAACAAAGTGGCCCCGCCATTTACTGAGGTAGAATTCGATATTATGTACGACGAAGGCATTTCTGCGAGCGGTTCACTCGTTGATCTCGGCGTTGAACATAAGGTACTCGAAAAGAAAGGGGCGTGGATCGCGTACAATGGTGACTTAGTCGGTCAAGGTCGCGAAGCCGCCAAGGAAGCGCTCCGGACCAATCCCGATCTCGCGGCTAAAGTGAAGGCTGGTATTATCGAAAAAGTTAAAGGCGGCGCCGTCGCTACGGTCGGAACGCCCGAGTAATCCTTGTGGTGCGCTTAGTTCAGCTGAACCTATCCTTGCGTCCATTATCGGCCTACCGAACCGCCGTCACTCTCATCGTGACGGCGGTCGT
Source organism: Opitutia bacterium Tous-C10FEB (assembly GCA_002304425.1). Taxonomy (GTDB): domain Bacteria; phylum Verrucomicrobiota; class Verrucomicrobiia; order Opitutales; family Opitutaceae; genus Lacunisphaera. The sequence continues at coordinate 21,571 of NEUY01000002.1, read as the reverse complement.
CTTAGCCGCCAAGCCAACCGTCAGCCAGCCAACCGCAGAAGATGCGGCCCCGGTCTTGCTCTCAACTAAGAGCCGTCCACCAGCCTGGAAGACGCTCTCCGAACTGCAGCATTTTGCCGCGCAGGGTAACGCCGCCGCCTGTTTTGAGCTAGGCGTTCGCCTGCTGGAAGCTGACGGCGTTGCGCAAGATACGGCTCAGGCGATCGCGCTATTTACTCAAGCCGCGCAGGGCGGAGTCAATGATGCCACCTTTCGACTCGGAAAAATTTATCACGACGGACTCGGGGTCCCCGTCGATTACCCCCGCGCACTCGACTATTACACGATCGCGGCCCAAGCCGGCGTGATGGAAGCCCAGCATAATATCGGAGCCATGTTAGCTAGCGCGCGCGGGGTAAAACGCGATCTCGTCGAGAGTCTAACCTGGTTATTGATCGCCAATAAATTTGGCGACACCTCGGGCGCCGCCGCGCAAGTGCGCACCCGCTTAACCCAACGCCCGAAGGACATTGCCGCCGCCGAGGCGCGCGCCGCCGAACTGCTCAAGGATCTCACGCAGGCGACCGTTCGGGCTACGCTCTTGGTCAAAAACCCTGACGTCGGACCGCCCTCTCCGGAAAAAATTCCCGCGGTAATTTTAGCCCCCAGTCCCCTGACGAATATCGCTCCGCCTAAAATTGAGTCGCCCGATTTATTTAAGATTTCTTTGCCGCCCATGCCGATCGAGCCCGGCGCGCCCAACAAATAATCCTAAAAGAATTGATTGGTCCGCGGTGGGGGCGAGCCCACCGAAATCCTGGGCCGAAAGTTTGCCGCGCTGCCGGCTTTTTTGTTTCGGCGACTAATTTTTCAGCGGAATTAAGGATCAGCTCAGCGGAATGCCATGATTATAACTGGCAGTGGCGCGCGGGCATTTTTTGACTAGGCTAGGCGGATGATTCATTATTTACGGCGCGAACAATTTATCGCCACGTCACCGGCAACGGTCTGGGCCTATTTTGCGACGCCCAAAAACCTTAACGAACTGACGCCGCCTAGCGTGCGCTTTCAAATTATCGGTCAAGTTCCGACCACGATGTATGCTGGCCAAATTATCACCTATCGCATCTCGCCGCTGCCCGGCCTGTGGTTAAATTGGATCACGGAGATTAGTGACGTCCAAGCCGGGCTAAGCTTTGTCGATATCCAGCGGAAAGGACCCTACAAATTATGGCACCATGAACATCGCTTTGTTCCTGAGGCGGGTGGCGTGCGCATGTTTGATGAAGTAACTTACGCGGTTGGCTGGGGTCCCGCCGGTTGGTTAGCGGAAAAATTATGGGTTAAGCGGCAGCTCAAACAGATTTTTGATTATCGCGCAGAACAGGTAGCCAAGATTTTCCCCGAAAAAAAGTAGCACCCCGACCCGTGCTTTCACTTTGCCTTCGCCGCGACGTTCGCTTGCGTCAGGCGAATGTTAGTTCCTTCGGATACCATAGCGGCGCTCGCGACGCCCGTCGGCACCTCAGCGCTGGCGCTCATCCGCGCCAGCGGCCCGATGGCGCGCTTGCTCGTGCCCGCACTATTTGCGCAAGCCCCCCTGCCCCGCATCGCGCAGCACGCTGACTACCGCGACCCACAGGGAATTCTAATCGATGATGTCCTGTTTACTTTTTTTGCGGGCCCCAATTCATTTACCGGCGAAGATTGTTTGGAGATTTCGTGTCACGGAAATCCCTTCATCGCCCAAAAGATCTTGGCCGATCTGCTCGCGCGGGGTTGTCGTTCCGCTGATCCGGGCGAATTTAGTAAACGCGCCTTTCTCAGCGGGCGCCTGGATTTAAGCCAAGCCGAAGCGGTGATGGATCTCATCCATGCCCGCAGTGATCAAGCGCTCGCCGCCGCTAATCAACAATTACGCGGCTCCCTAGGTCGATACATGGCCGAGCTCACTACGCGCCTCATAAAAACCCTCGCTCATATTGAAGCTTATATCGATTTCCCAGATGAGGATCTGCCCGAAGAAAACAGGCAAAGTATTAATAATGATATAGATACACTTATAAGCGATACCGCTAGATTATTAGCCACCAGCCACTACGGGGCCCTACTTAGGGAAGGTATTAAGACGGTCATTTTGGGTGAACCTAATGCCGGCAAGAGCAGCTTGTTGAATTGCTTAGTCGGACACGAGCGCGCCTTGGTTAGTCCCGAGCCTGGGACGACCCGCGATTACCTCGAAGAGCTAATCATCATCGGGCCCTACTGGCTGAGGCTGATTGATACGGCTGGGCTTAATCTCACCCCGGCGCCACTCGAGCAACGCGGCATTGATAAATCCCTCGAGCAAGCAACTCAAGCCGACCTGTTTTTATGGGTTATCGACGCGACCCACCCGCGACCAGACCTGCCCAGTGATTTTAGCCGACTCCTCACGACTCAAAACACCCTCGTGGTGTATAATAAATGTGATCTGCCGGTAGTCGCTCAGAGCCCCCTGCCCCAGCCCTTCCAGAGCGTAAATTTTTCAACTATTACGGCGGATGGCCTAACCGAGCTTCAAGCTGCCCTCGTCAATCTGGGTGCATCATTTCAGGTAAACGTGGGCTCTGAAGTAATTGCGATCAACGCGAGACACACCCAAGCGCTGGAACAGGCGCAAAACTGCCTTCAGTCAGCCAAGTTGAAATTAGCTCAGAACATAGCAAGCGAACTATTATCAAGTGACTTAAGGTCTGCCCTAGAATCATTTGCGCAAATATCAGGGAAAATAGACCACGAAAGAATACTTGATGAATTATTCGCTTCATTCTGCATAGGTAAATAATATGACATCAAAATATATAATTTGATGCAAAAGTTTAAATTGTGATATACGATAAAAATCCCTTTGACGTAATCGTCTGCGGAGCAGGGCACGCTGGGGTGGAGGCGTGTCTGGCAGCGGCGCGGATGGGGGCCTCTACCCTCTTGCTCACGGGAAATATCGATACGATTGCCCAAATGAGCTGTAATCCAGCCATCGGCGGGCAAGCCAAGGGCCAGATGGTGAGGGAAATTGATGCCCTTGGCGGAGAAATGGCCATTAACACCGACGTGACGGCGATCCAGTTCCGACTGCTTAATGAATCTAAAGGTCCGGCCGTCCGTTCACCGCGAGCTCAATGCGATAAAAAAGCTTATCAATTCCGCCTCAAACACACGCTCGAGTTACAAAAAAACCTGCAGATCTTTCAGGCGACGGTTACTGGCCTGATTTACAAAAATGGGCAGGTAATTGGCTGCCAAACCAACCTGGATATTAAGTTTATGGGCCGCACGGTAGTCGTAACCACCGGCACTTTTTTACGCGGGCTGATGCATGTCGGCCAAAATAAGAACGAAGGCGGGCGGCTAGGGGACTTTAGCGCCAAAACCCTCTCGGCAAGCTTGCTGGAAGCCGGTATTGAGCTCCAGCGCCTCAAGACAGGCACACCCCCGCGGCTATTAGGGCGCAGTATCAACTTTACCGGGCTCCAAGAACAAAAAGGGGATGCTAAACCGACCCTGTTTGCATTCCACGATACTCGCGACCCCGAGGACTTGTTCCACGTGGAACAGACCGGTGAGCGCCGGCTGGGCTGGAGCCCTGGCAGCGAGCAGGCATCGTGCTGGATGACTTACACCACTCCAGCCTCGGAAAAGATCGTGCGTGATAATCTGCATAGATCAGCCATGTACTCGGGCGAAATTGAGGGGGTCGGCCCGCGCTATTGCCCGAGCATCGAGGATAAATTTGTGCGATTCGCGGATAAACCCCGTCACTTACTCTTTTTGGAGCCGGAGGGGAGAAGCACGAATGAATATTATGTTAATGGCTTATCCACGAGCCTGCCATTTGAGGTGCAACTTGATCTCGTGCACAGCATCCCCGGGCTCGAACAGGCCGTCCTGCTGCGGCCGGCCTATGCGGTGGAATATGATTTCGCGCCGCCCACCCAACTCTTTCCATGGCTGGAATCGCGCAAGGCCGAAAATCTTTTTTTAGCCGGTCAGATCAACGGCACCTCTGGCTACGAAGAAGCCGCCGCCCAGGGGCTGATCGCTGGGGTCAATGCGGTCCTAAAGGTGAGGGGGGAAGATCCTCTGATTATACAACGCCACGAAGGCTATATTGGGGTGCTCATCGATGACTTGGTCACCAAAGGAACCATCGAACCCTACCGCATGTTTACGAGTCGCGCCGAGCATCGGTTACTCTTTAACCACGGCAGCGCTGAATTGCGCCTTTTCGAACATTCTAAATCTCATAAACTGCTTTCTGATAATAGAATAGGTAAAATTTTACATAAATTAAACCGAGTGCACTATTGGCAAAATTATCTTGAAAACACCCGATCAGGCGCGGGGATATGGGCGGAGGGCATCCGCCGTGATAAAGAGATCGCGAAGCTACCGTCAGAACTGGCGGCGGAGACCGCAGAAATTCGGGAGGAAGTGCTCTATCGCGTAATTTACGCTGGCTATCTCGAACGTGAGTTACGCCAAGTTGAGAAACTCAAGCACGTCGAAAAAATCCGCATCCCGCTGGCCATGGATTATGCCGCTATTCCAGGCATGCGGCGAGAAAGCGCCCTGAAATTAGCCCAGTTCCGTCCCCAAAACCTGGGCCAGGCGAGTCGGATTAGCGGAGTCAACCCTGCTGACATCAGTATTCTCATGATTCAAATCGCGGCCCAACGTCGAGCGACTGAAGCATCGTGAGCCAGTTGCTGAGCGATCGCTCCCTGGGTTGATCATACTCCAATAAGCCCCGTGCCTATTAAACCAGCATTTGTAGAGCTAATGACGCAGCGGCGCGCCGATCTAACCGCTAAACTTAACGCAATTTTTCCCGCACCGCGAGCGATTGTCTGGGAAATAGGCTGCGGTCACGGTCATTTTCTCGAGCGCTACGCCGCCGAATTCCCCCTGCGCCTTTGCCTCGGAGTAGATTTAGCCAGTGAGCGGATAACCCGGGCTTTACGCAAATCTGAGCGGGGCAAGTTACTCAATTGCCACTTCATCCGCGCCGATGCGCTCGATTTTCTCCACGCCCTGCCGAAAGGAGTTACCCTTCAAGAGATTTGGGTGCTTTTCCCTGATCCCTGGCCCAAAAAACGCCACCACAAGAACCGCATTTTACAGCCTGATTTTTTGGCCGCCCTGGCTGCCTATGCGCCGGCTGAGGCCCGACTGTATTTTCGCACAGACTCAATCGACTATTTCCAGGCCGTGCAGGCACTACTGCCTGGTTTGGACACCTGGGAAATCCCCAAAGGAGAAGAGCCCTGGCCCTTAGAACATGAAACTGTCTTTCAAGCCCGCGCCGAAAGCTACCAATCGCTGATCTTAGTCAGGACATCACATCCAGCCAAATCAGCAGAAATAACTGCCCCAGCAGTGCCGCCGCCAGCAGACTCCAGGTTACCTGCATGAAAATATTATGCGCCAGTTGCCGCTCGCCGTTACCGCGCCGAGCGGGCGCTGTGCGATCGAGTAATGCGCGAGTGGCTAAGTCCATATTGCAGCAATCAGACTTTACGACGGCTAGCGCAAGCCTGCTGCGCGCATAAGTTTTCGTCGGGTTGTTTTGGGTCAGCCCTTATTCCACCTTATTAACCCGTTTTTTATATTTAGAGGGTTGACGCTGCTTCGCGCAGAAACCTACCTAATCGCTCTCTCACTGTCGATTTTGTCTTCATTAGAATACGCATGCGCCTCGCCAAAAAAATTATCGCCACCTCCGCCGCTCTGGTAAGCGCCGTTGCTATGTTCGCGAGTGAAGGGCAGGGGGTCGCGCCAGCGGCCGCTAAATTGTATGATTTTGGTAACGGCTGGGCCATTACTAATAGCATGGCAACGGGCTGGACTGTATCGGCCGTGCTCATCGCCCTAATTTTGTTCGCGGTGCGCAAACCGCAAGTGCTGCCGACTAAGAGTCAGGCCGTCTTTGAGTCACTCTTGGAAGGGCTGCGTGATCTCTTCGAGCCGATTGTGGGGAAAAAAGCCTTTCCCGCGACTTTCCCCTTACTGGTTACCTTCTTTATCTTCATTCTTATTCAAAACTGGATGGGTTTGCTACCGGGGGTCGGGACGATCGGCTGGGGGCATGACGTGGATGGAGCTTTTCATATCACCTCACCGTGGATTCGCCCTTTTACCGCCGACTTCAATAGCACCATCGCGCTGGCCTTAGTTTCCTTCGGAGCCTACCTCATCATCATCTTCAAGTATGCCGGACCGAAACTCATCCTGTGGGATCTTTTTGGCAATAAAGCCGATAAAAAAGAAACCCCAGGTTGGCTTTACCCTTTTCTGACTCTGGTTTTTCTGCTCGTCGGCTGCATTGAGGTTTTCTCCATTGTCATCCGACCCTTCACTCTTTCAGTGCGGCTCTTCGGCAACGTCTTTGGCGGTGAAAACCTTCTCCATGGAACCGGTTTCATTTTCATTTTCTATTTCATGGAATTGCTCGTCGGGCTGATTCAAGCCACCGTCTTTACGCTCCTCACCTCGGTCTATATCGGCCTCCTCTGCAATCATGGCGATGATCACGAAGCCGGCCCCGCCGCTGAGGCTCACCACTAATAATTTATCGCCGGGAGCGTGCCTCGCGTGCGCACGGCGACCACTGCAACCACAACTAAAATAAATATATGAACCTCCTCCTCGCTGAAATTACCGGTAATATCGCCAGCGCTTTCGGTCTACTCGGTGCCGCCATCGGCGTCGGCCTCATCGGCAACAAGGCCGCCGAAGCCGTCGGTCGTAACCCTGGTGCATCCGGCAAGATCCTTGTCCAAGCCATCATCGGTATGGCGCTCGCCGAAGGCCTCGGCATTCTCGCGCTGTTCCTCGCCAAGTAATCAACCCTCTTCACTGGCGACGCGCCGCCCAACGCTGCGCTCGCCAGTCCCTTTCTCGTCATGCTGACTACTCTCCTCGCTGTCACGGAATCCGCCCAAGAATCTGGCATCGTTCAGCAATTCGGGCTCGAGCCGAAATTCGTGATCATGCAGGTGGTCAGCTTTCTGATCCTCTTTGGCGTCCTCTACCAATTTGGGATTAAGCCGACCATCACCACGATGGCCGAGCGCAACCAGAAGATCGCCGACGGACTCAAGCATGCGGAGGAAACCGCCATCCGCCTCGCCGCTGCCGCCCAAGAGAGCGCGCTACTCATCAAGACCGCCCAACTCGAAGCTTCGAAAGTAATTGAGGAAGCCCGCAAGTCCGCGAAGGAATTTGCGGACAAACAAAACACCGAAGCCACCGCCCGCGCCGCGGATACCCTAGTCAAAGCGCAACAGGCCATTGAGCTCGAGCACAAGAAAATGCTCAACGAAGCGCGTAGTGAAATTGCCCGGCTGGTCGTCAAAACGACCGAGCAGGTTTTGGCCAAGAAACTCTCTGAGGCCGACCGCGCAGCTTATAATGAAGCTGCCAGCAAAGAACTCACCTCAGCTTAATTTGATCTATGCGCGGCGATAAAAAAACCAAGCTTTTGGCTAAACAGCTTTTCAAGCTGAGCCTGCGCGATGGCCAAGTGTCATCCGAGCAAGTCGCCGGCGTGTTAGGTTATATTGAGCAAGCCGCCCCGCGCCACGCCCTCGCGTTGCTGAAACTTTACCAGCAGGCCATCGTCACCGAGTTGGCCAAGTCCCACGCCCGCGTGGAACACGCCGGTCCCATCAGCGCCGCCACCCTGCAATTAATCGCCAGCGCGATGACCAAAAAATACGCGCGCCCCGTCACCGCCACCGCTCAACCGAACCCGCGCTTGTTGGCTGGCCTGCGCGTGCGCATCGGCTCCGATCTCTATGAGTCGTCCGTCGCCGGCCAACTCGCTACTCTTTCCCACGCAGTCTAACCCCGTCTCCTTTTAATTCCTCCTCCAGATGAGCACCGTCGTTGAACAAATCGAACAGCAGATCGCCAAGCTTTCCAGCAAGGCCATCAAGAAGAACACTGGCACCATCCGCGCAGTCGCCGATGGCGTCGCCAAACTCGACGGTCTCTCCGACGTCATGTATAATGAGATGGTGCAGTTTCCGGGCGGCGCCATCGGCATCGCCCTCAATCTCGAAGCCGACGAAGTGGGTTGCGTCGTCCTCGGTGACGTCTCGCAACTGAAGGAAGGCGACGAAGTTCAGACCACCGGCAAACTTCTCTCCGTACCCGTCGGTCGCGCCCTGCTCGGTCGCGTGGTCGATGCCCTTGGTCGGCCCGTTGATGGCAAAGGCCCAATCGATGCCAAAGAATTTTATCCGGTAGAGAAAATTGCCCCAGGGATCATGGTGCGCAAATCGGTAAACCAGCCGCTCTTCACTGGCATCATGGCGATTGATTCCATGATTCCCATCGGTCGCGGCCAACGCGAATTAATCATCGGCGATCGTGGCACCGGTAAAACCACCATTTGTATCGATACGATTATCAACCAAGGCCGCATCAATAAAGTTGGCTTGGCCTCGGGCGATAAGAGCTTCCGCCCCGTCTACTCCATCTACGTCGCCATTGGCCAGAAGCAGTCCAACGTCGTGCGGACCATTGCCGCGCTCGAAGCCGCCGGCGCGCTCGAATATACAGTCATCGTCGCCGCCACCGCCGGAGACAATCCCGCCAACCAATATCTCGCCCCGTTCTCCGGCGCCTCGATCGGCGAATGGTTCATGGAAAATGGCATGGATGCGCTCATTGTTTACGATGACCTTTCGAAGCACGCCGTGGCTTACCGCCAAATTTCCCTGATCCTAAAACGGCCTTCCGGCCGCGAAGCCTATCCGGGCGATGTATTTTATCTCCACAGCCGCCTGCTCGAGCGCGCTGCCCGCCTCGATGGCAAAGGCTCGCTCACCGCGCTGCCCGTCATCGAGACCCAAGCTGGCGACGTGTCAGCTTATATTCCGACCAACGTTATCTCCATCACCGACGGCCAGATCTTCCTTGAGACCGATCTTTTCAATCAAGGTATTCGCCCAGCCGTATCCGTCGGTCTCTCGGTCTCCCGCGTTGGTTCCTCCGCGCAAATCAAGGTCACCAAACAAGTCGGCGGCAAACTCAAGGGCGAGCTAGCGCAGTTCCGCGAACTCGCGGCCTTCGCGCAATTCGGCTCCGACCTCGATGCGAAAACTAAAGCCCAGCTCGAGCGCGGCTCCCGTATCGTGGAGCTTTTCAAGCAACCCCAACTGAACCCGCTCTCCATTGAGTTACAGGCGGCTATTCTGTGGGCCCTCCAAAAAACTTACTTCGATGCCATTGAGGTTAAAAATGTGGTGAGCGCCGCTAACTCGCTCAAAGATTACCTCACCAGCCGCAAAGACGCGCTCCTGACGAAGATTCGCACCGAGGCTAAACTCTCGGACGAAATCGAAGCCGGCCTCAAGGCGGCGGCTGACGAATGGAAGAGCACCTTCGCCGCTCAATAATTTAAAAACGAGTATTACGATTCAACTCACTGCTTAATTCACCCTGTGCTCTTGGGCTCATTCTGAAATCGTAAATCACCCATCGTAGATCTTCATGGCCTCCACCCGCGACATCCGCCGACGCATTAAGTCGGTCAAAAATACCCGCCAAATCACCAAGGCGATGGAACTGGTGGCGGCTTCCAAGATGAAGAAAGCGCAACAAATTGCGCTCGCCGGTCGGCCCTATGCCCAACTGATGGCTAATATGCTGGCGGCCCTCGCTCCACGAGTGAGCGACACCCAACATCCGTTGCTCAGCCGCCGCGAGGTCAAGGTTCGCGGAATCATTCTGGTTACGACCGATAAAGGCCTGTGCGGTCCGCTGAACGCTAATCTCTTCAAGCTCGTGGCCGAAATTAAAACACCGGTCAAGTACGTGGCCATCGGTCGTAAGGGCGCGCAGTTTCTCGCCCGCACCAAGCGCACGGTGCTCGCAGATTTTAGCGTGAACGACCGGGTCCCCTTCGGTGAAATCAAAACTCCCGTAGAATTTTTGGTTAAGCTTTTTCTCGAGGGCACCGTCGACACCGTCGAAGTTATCTACTCGCGCTATAAGAATACCTTGGTCCAAGAGGCGATCGTTCGCCCCGTACTGCCACTTTCCAATGTGGCCGACTTTGTGGCCCACCTGCGCGCAGAGAGCGGCCATAGTCAGGCCCTCGACACGCGGGACATGCTTTTCGAACCGAACGCTGATGCCGTCCTCGCCGCTCTGCTGCCGTTCTACGTCAATCGCTACGTCTACCAGTTGGTGCTCTCCGCCAAAGCCTCGGAACACAGTGCCCGCATGGTCGCAATGAAGACCGCCAAGGATAATGCCACCAGCCTCCTCGGCGATCTCACGCTCGAATATAACAAAGCGCGGCAAGCAGCCATCACCCAAGAAATTCTTGAAATCTCTGCCGCGGCTTTCAGCGCGGCCTAACTTTTATAATCACCCCCCACCCGTTTAAGTCATGAGCAATACCGGCAAAATCGTCCAAGTTATCGGCGCCGTCGTCGACGTGCAGTTCGCCGAGAACTCCATCCCGCCCATTTATCAGGCGCTCACCATTAGCTTCACGGTCTCTGGCAGAAAAGAGATCCTGACCCTCGAAGTGCAGCAGCATCTCGGGGAAGGCATCGTGCGCGCCATTGCCATGTCTTCCTCTGAGGGTCTCGTGCGCGGCATGGAAGTAGTCGACACCGGTGGACCGATTACGGTTCCGGTGGGTGACGGCGTACTCGGTCGCATCTTCGACGTCACCGGCAACGCCGTGGACGGTAAAGGCCCCGTCGCCTACACCAAACGCTACCCCATTCACCGGCCGGCGCCTTCCCTCGTTGACCAAAACACCAAGGCGGAAATCCTGGAAACAGGAATCAAGGTTATTGATCTGATCTGTCCTTTTATTAAAGGTGGCAAAGCGGGCGCGTTCGGCGGCGCTGGTGTCGGCAAGACCGTCGTCATTCTCGAACTCATTAACAATATTGCGAAAGCCCACGGCGGTTATTCGGTCTTCGCCGGCGTTGGCGAACGTTCGCGGGAAGGTAATGACCTTTATCACGAAATGTCGGATGCGGGCGTCATCGACCAAAAAGATCTGAGTAAATCAAAAGTCGCTTTGGTTTTCGGCCAAATGAATGAGCCCCCGGGGGCGCGTATGCGCGTCGCGCTCTCCGCCCTCGCCATGACCGAATATTTCCGTGACGAAAAGAATCAGGACGTGCTGCTGTTCGTAGATAATATCTTTCGCTTCTCGCAAGCCGGCTCGGAAGTGTCCGCGCTTCTCGGCCGTTCGCCTTCGGCGGTCGGTTACCAGCCAACGCTCGCCAACGAAATGGGCCTCCTCCAAGAGCGCATCACTTCGACCAAGAAAGGTTCGATCACTTCTGTGCAAGCGGTCTACGTACCGGCGGACGATTTAACCGACCCAGCGCCCGCCAATACTTTCGCGCACTTGGATTCCACGATCGTGCTCGAGCGCTCGATTGCCGAACTCGGTATTTATCCCGCGGTCGATCCGCTGGCCTCGGTTTCAAAAGCGCTGCAAGCTGACATCGTCGGCGAAGAGCACTATCGCGTCGCCCGCGAAGTCCAACGCGTGCTGCAACGCTACAAGGATCTCCAGGACATCATTGCAATTCTCGGTCTCGATGAGCTTCCCCCCGAGGATAAGCTCATGGTCTACCGCGCCCGCAAAATCCAACGCTTGCTTTCACAGCCGTTCGCCGTGGCGGAAGTGTTTACCGGTACGCCTGGTAAATACGTTCCTGTCAAAGAGACTGTCCGCGGCTTCAAGATGATTCTCGATGGCGAGCTTGATCATGTCGCCGAAGGTGACTTCTACATGAAAGGCGGCATTGACGAAGTGCTCGCGGCTTCTGCGAAAAAGTAACGAGACCCGCTCACGCTCATCCTCGTTACTTAATATTTCACCCCCCCATGTCGCTCATCCTCGAAATCGTCACGCCCGAAGCGAAGGTTTATGCCGATACGATTGATAGTGTCGTGATTCCGACCGTTGAGGGTGAAATTGGTATTCTCCCCGGTCACATTCCCTTGCTCACCCAAATTGAGAGCGGCGAATTGCGCGTCACCAAAGGCAACTCCATTCAGTGGTTGGCGGTGGGTGGGGGCTTCGCCCAGATCGATGGCGACACCGTTCGCGTGCTCGCGGAGCATGCCATCACGGAAGAGAAGATTGATGAAAATGCGGTTGAGGTAGCGATGAAACGGGCCGAGCAGGAGCTCAAGGCCGCGAACGATATGGATCCCCAGCAATACGAACACTTGCAGAGTCTGGTGCGCTATTCTGGGGTTCAGCTCGCTGTCAAACGTCGTCGCCGCTAACCTTTTGCCCTAGGCCTACTCCACGAGTAGTTTGACCTAGGGCTTTTTTCTGCTTCATTCCTGATACTTAGTCTCACCTACCGTGTCATCTGCACTTCACCTTTTGCCGCTTTGCCAGCTTGCCGCTGGAGCCACTGGGCGAATTTGTGTGATTAACGGTGATGACGGCTTCGCCCAACGGTTGCGCGAGATGGGCTTTGGCGAAGCCGCTTTGGTTACCAAAATATCTGGCCGCACCACCAGCCTTTGCCAAGTTAACGGCACGCGCATCGCTCTCAACCACAACGCGGCGATGGCTATTCTGGTGGAAGCCTTGCCCGCCGGGGTTCGCTGAGCAGTTGGCGCCAGATTATGGCGAACCGGTACCACGCTAGCGGTAATTTTTCACGGTGATTTTGCCCCCGCACATCACGCCGCTCGGTAAAAAGCGCCCCACGGGATCCGACCGCACGCCGATTTACGCCCTGGTGGGCAATCCGAACTGCGGCAAGACCACGCTGTTCAACGCTCTCACGGGGTTGCGGCAAAAAGTCGGTAACTATCCCGGGGTAACGGTGGAGAAAAAAATTGGCGAGTGCTACTCGCAGCATGGTCGGCCCATGAAGATCATCGATCTTCCGGGCGCTTACTCCTTGGCCGCGCGCTCGCCTGATGAAGCGGTCTTGCGGGATGTTTTATTGGGCCGGCGGGAAGATACCCCACAGCCAGATCGAATTATCTGTGTGCTCGATGCCACTAATCTCGAGCGCAATCTTTACCTCGCCCACCAGATTCTCGACCTAGGTCGACCAGTCATTGTGGTGCTTAACATGATGGATTTAGCCGTTAAAGCTGGGCTGCGGATTGATACCGATCAGCTTGCAGCCGCCCTCGGCGTTGTCGTCATTTCTTGCTCTGCCGTGCACGGGAAGGGTTTGGTTGAACTTAAGCTCGCCATGAGCCGGAGCGATCTGCCGTTAGCCCGTCACCGCTGGGATGTGCCGGCGCCAATCGCACCGGCAGTGGCTGAACTCCAAGCCTCCCTGAGCGATGCTGATGCCCAATCACCGCTCATCGCGCGAGCTGAGGCCCTGCTGCTGCTCACCGATTTCGAAAGCGTGCGGATTGCGGGGTCTAAACCCCTGAGTGCGCGCACCACGACCGTGCTCGCCGCCTGGAAACAACGCTGCCTGCGCGAAGAAAATAATTGGTCCGGCACCCTCATTCGCAGTCGATACGCGGCGATCAATGCGCTGTGCGGCGAGGTTCTTCGCCGGACGCGCACGCAAGAATTATCCGGCTCCGACCGACTGGATGCCGTTCTCGTCCATTCTGTGTGGGGTTGGTTGTTTTTCGGATTCATCATGGGCGCGCTTTTTTTCTCTATTTTTTCCCTCGCGGAATACCCGATGAACTGGATCGATGCTCACATCGCCGCGCTGAGCAGTGGAATTAAAACCGTTTTGCCGCCGGGTGATTTACGCGATCTGATAACTGATGGCGTGATTAGTGGAGTCGGGGGCATCGTCATCTTTTTGCCGCAAATTTTGATTTTATTTTTCTTCGTGGGGCTACTCGAAAGCACCGGCTATATGGCGCGCGCGGCTTTTCTGATGGATCGCCCCATGAGCAAAGTGGGGCTGCATGGAAAATCATTTATCCCCCTCTTGGGCTCCTTCGCCTGTGCTATTCCGGGGATTATGGCCACCCGGACGATCGAAAATGCCAAAGATCGGCTTGTCACAATTTTAATCGCCCCACTGATGAGCTGCTCCGCTCGGCTCCCCGTCTATCTCCTCATGATCGCGACTCTGCTACCCGCCGCGGCCCTGCCGGCTACGTGGAAAGCCGGTCTCATGCTGCTCATGTATCTCTTGGGTACCGCCGGAGCTTTTGGCTTCGCCTGGCTTTTTAAACGCACGCTCTTCAAGAGCGCGCGGCCGTTAATGATTATGGAGCTGCCGGCTTATCAGCCGCCACGCCTAAAGGAAATCCTCCGCCAAATGGTGGAGCGCAGCTGGCTTTTTTTAAAAAATGCCGGGACCATTATTCTTGGGATCTCGATCGTGCTGTGGTTCCTCACCGCTTACCCTAAACACCCCGATCCTAAAGCCTCGGCTGAGGCGCAAATTGCGGTCAGCTTTGCTGGTCAAGCGGGCCATCTGCTGGAACCAGTGATTAAACCACTGGGCTTCGACTGGCGCATTGGCATCGGCCTAGTGACATCATTTGCCGCGCGCGAAGTTTTTGTCAGCTCGATGAGTGTCATTTTTGGCGTGCAGGACAACGGGGAGGACGCTTTGCCGGTCCGCGATGCTTTGCGCGCGGCCCGCTGGCCGAACGGCGCCATCTTATTCACGCCACTCGTTTGTATCACCCTGATGGTTTATTATGTTTTCGCGATGCAGTGCATGAGCACGATCGCCGTCGTAAAACGTGAAACCAACTCATGGCGCTGGCCCCTGTTTCAAATCGCCTACATGACCGGCACCGCGTGGCTCGTGTGCTTCGCCATCTATCAAATCGGCCGAGCGCTTGGTTATTAATAGGCTAATTTTATCCATGTCTGCCTCGACCCAAACCTTCATGGCTTTCGCGATTGTGGGCATGGCCGTCGCTCTGCTCATGCGCTCTTGGCTAAAAAAAAACCCCGGTGCCGGTTGCGGTCAGGAGGGTTGTAGCGCGGTTAGTCCGGAAATTAAAAAACTCCGCGCCAAGTTAAAACGCTAAGCTAAGCCTGGACGCCTGGTCGCCCGTTGACCCCGGCCGATCGGCAGTACGACGAGCGCCGCGATCACACACAGCGCCCCTGCACTGAAGAAAGCGAGCGTGTAAGTCCCCGTCACGGTGCGCAGCACCCCGGCCGCATACGATGCCCACGCCGCCCCCACTTGGTGGGCTGCGACCACCCAACCAAAGACGATGCTGGCCTTCTCGCGCCCAAAAACCTCGCCGGTCAGCTTCACGGTTGGCGGCACTGTCGCGATCCAGTCCAGTCCATAGAATACGGCAAACACGCCCAACCCGGCCACCGGACCAAGCAGCGCCATAGGCAAAAATAAGAGCGAGATGCCGCGCAACCCGTAGTAAATGAATAAGAGGTAGCGACAGTTGTAACGATCGCTTAACCAGCCCGAGGCCATTGTCCCAACAAGATCAAATAGCCCCATCATCGCCAACAGCCCCGCCGCCCGCACCGCCGGAATCCCGCAATCAAAAGCCGCTGAAATAAGATGCGTCCCAATCAAACCATTAGTGCTGGCTCCACAGACAAAAAAGGAACCGGCCAATAGCCAAAAATCACGCCGCCGCATCGCTTCCAGCAAAGCATCAATTGCCCGCTTCAGGGGATTCCCCATCACGGGGATCGTCGACTCCACCGGACCGGTCTCACCATAAGGCCGCAAACCAACATCCCGCGGATCATTACGCATCAACCACCAAATAAGGGGAGTCACCAGCACGGCGGCGGCGGCCACGACGAGGGGAGCTCCGCGCCAGCCATGCGTGGTTACCACTGCAGCAAGGCTGGGGAGAAAAATTAACTGCCCGGTGGCGGTACTGGCCGTAAGCAAACCCATCACGAGGCCGCGCCGATGCGTGAACCAGCGATTAGCAACCGCCGCCCCGAGAACAGTTGCCGCCAGGCCCGAGCCTATGCCGACGACCACGCCCCACAGCACCACAAACTGCCAGTAACTGGTGGCCTGGGTCGAAAGACCGTAACCCGCCGCGAGCAAAGTCATTGCCGCCATCATTGTGCGCCGGAGGCCGAAGCGCTGATAGAGCGCGGCGGCAAATGGGCCCATCAAACCATAAAGAAAGATATTGATCGAAACGATCGAGGACACCGTGGCACGGCTCCATTGAAATTCATTAGCCAAGGGCAGCAAAAGAACTCCCGGCGCGGCCCGCGCTCCCGCCGCCGCCAACAACGTACAGAAGGTTACGCCTGCGGTGATCCAGGCATAATGAAATTTTTTACTGGGAGCGACAGTCGTCATAGACAATTCCCACCGTTGAAGCGCGAGCGAAAGTGTCAAATTACAACCATGCTTTGCATTTGCTGAAACCTCACCATGGCCTACGTTTACATCCATGCTAAATCGCCTCCTGTTATGCCTCGCGGCACTGCTCGGATTAACCGCTAGAGTTAACGCCCAAGAGAAACCGCAGGTCTTTATCGGCGCCCAAATTATTCCGATGAGCGGGGCGCCCATCGCCCACGGCGTGCTCGTCGTCGCGGGCGGCAAGATTGTCGCCGTCGGCACGGCCGACAAAATTGCGATTCCCGCGGGCGCCGAAATCCACGATATCACCGGTAAGGTGCTCATGCCGGGACTCGTCGATTCCCATAGCCACATTGGCTCCGGCAGCGGCGGCGATGGCTCCGGCCCGATCCAACCGGAAACGCGCGTCCTCGACTCGCTCGATGCGCGCGATACCTCGATTCAAAAAGCCCGAGCCGGCGGTATCACCACCGTCAACGTGATGCCGGGCTCCGGCCACCTGATCAGCGGGCAAACGCTTTATCTGAAACTACGCGAAGCCCGCACCGTTGATGATTTATTGATCAAGCTGCCGGATGGCACCAACGCGGGCGGCCTCAAGATGGCCAATGGCACCAATTCCATGCGCGGGGCCAATGGCTTTCCCGGAACGCGCGCCAAATCGGCCGCTTTGGTCCGGGCAGAATATATTAAAGCGCAAGAATATCGGGACAAAATTAAACGCGCCAATGGCGACGCCGAAAAACTTCCGCCGCGCGACCTCGCGCTCGAGAAAATGAGTGAGGTCCTCGCCGGCCAACGCATCGTCCAAAATCACACGCACCGCCACGACGATATTCTCACGGTGCTGCGCCTCGCCCAAGAATTTGGTTTCAAGGTTGTTCTCCACCACGTTAGCGAAGGCTGGAGGGTGGCCCCAGAAATTGCCGCGGCCCACGCGCCTTGCTCTGTGATCATGATTGATTCACCCGGTGGTAAATTAGAAACCAAAGATGCCGACTGGCGCACACCAGCCATCTTAGAACAAGCCGGCGTTCTCGTGGGTTTTCATACCGACGACCCGATCTGCGATTCACGGCGCTTCCTGCGCTCAGCGGCGTTGGCCGTTCGGGCGGGCATGACGCGCCAAGGGGCCCTCGCCGCGGTCACGATCGCCAACGCTAAAATTCTCGGCCTCGACGCCCGCGTCGGCTCACTGGAACCGGGTAAAGATGCGGACTTCATTGTGCTCTCCGCTGATCCATTGAGTGTCTATGCGCACATTGAGCAAACCTGGGTTGAGGGAACCAAAGTTTTCGATCTCTCGCGCCCAGCCGATCATCTTTATGCAGTCGGTGGGGTGGGCGCCGGTGATGCCCGCCGCGCCCAGCTCTGTTGTTTCACCAGCGCATGGGACTTAATCGCCAACGCCAATAATGGAGGGGACCAATGAAAACAATTACTCGCTTTAGCTTACTGGTCACTTGGCTCATCGCCCTAGGCGGCGCGCACGCCGAAAATATTGCGGTCATGGGCGCAACTATCTACACGATGGCCGGTGCACCGCTAAAAGACGGCGTTGTTCTCATGCGTGATGGTAAAATCACCGCGCTGGGCCCCAAGGTTTCCGTAAAAATTCCCGAGGGCTACCGCATCCTTCAAGCCGCCGTCGTTACGCCTGGATTAATTGATGCCCATGCTACCGTCGGCCTCTCGGGCTTGCTCAACCAAGCTCAGGATCAAGATATGTTAGAAAAATCTTCGGCCGTGCAACCTGAACTCCGCGCCCTGGATGCCTATAACGCCAAAGATCCGTTGGTCAGCTGGGTGCGCTCTTACGGTGTCACCACCGTCAATACCGGTCATGCCCCCGCCGCGCTGATCTCGGGTCAAACGATGATTGTGAAAACATTTGGTCGGACCGCTGATGAGGATGTGATTAATCCTGCCGCGATGACCGCCGTCACGCTGGGTCGCAACGGTCTGACTAACGCCGAAGGTGGGCCTGCCGCGAGCAAATCACCAGGCAACCGCTCCAAAGCCGTCGCGATGTTGCGCGCTGAATTAATCAAAGCTCAAGAGTACGCCAAGAAGCGCGAGGCTAAAGACGAGAGCAAGCGACCGGGCCGGGATTTAAAAACCGAAACCCTCCTCCGCGCTCTGGCTGGAGTGCAGCCCCTCTTAATTACGGCTAATCGTCAGCAGGATATTATCTCCGCCCTCCGCCTCGCCCAGGAATTTAATCTCAAAATTATTCTCGATGGCTGTGCTGATGCGCCGATGGTTTTGGCCCAAATTAAAGCCAGTGGGTTTCCCGTCATTGTACACCCCACGATGCAACGCAGCTATGAAGACATGGAAAATCTCAGCGTAGAAACGGCCGGAAAACTTCATGCAGCCGGCATCCCCATTGCCTTACAAAGCAGTTACGAAGCCTATGTGCCCAAGACCCGCGTGGTGCTTTTTGAAGCAGCGGTCGCGGCCGCCCATGGCCTCGGCTTTGAGCCTGCCCTTGCCAGCATTACGAGTGGTGCGGCCAGTTTACTCGGCATCGCCGATCGCACCGGTTCCCTCGTTGTAGGAAAAGATGCCGACCTGGCCCTCTATGACGGCGACCCCTTTGAATATACGAGCCACTGCCTTGGCACGATTGTGGGTGGGATCGTCTTCGCCGACGGGGCGCACTAAATCTAGCGCGGAAGGTTTGTTTATTCGGCCGGAAGCTTTGCGTTCAACTCGAACCAAATAATTTTAATTTCATGCAAGCCGCCGTCCTCACCGAGATTAAAAAACCCTTAACGGTGCAAGCGGTGCCCAATCCGCTGGCCGCGCGGGGTGAGGCCGTCGTGCAACTCAAAGCGGCGGCTCTTAACCACCGAGATCTCTGGATTCAACTGGGCCAATATGCCGGCATCAAAACTCCGGTGATTCTCGGTTCAGATGGCGCGGGCACCGTCCTGACCGTTGGTTCGCCCGAAGATAGCGCTTGGGTCGGTCGCGAAGTCATTATTAACCCAGCGCTCGACTGGGGGGTAAATCCCCGCGCCCAAGGATCTGCATTTCGCATTCTTGGTTTACCCGATGCCGGTACCTTTGCCGAGCAATGCGTCATCCCCGCTGCTAACCTGGTACTTAAGCCCAGTCACCTGTCATGGGAGCAAGCGGCCGCCTTACCGCTCACGGGACTGACGGCTTGGCGCGCTTTATTTACGCGAGCCCAACTCCAACCAAATGAGCGCGTGCTCATCACGGGAATCGGCGGGGGTGCCGCGCTCATCGCGCTGCAGTTGGCGGTGGCCGCGGGGGCGCAAGTCTGGGTTACCTCTAGCTCACCGGAGAAAATCGCGCGCGCCATCACCCTCGGAGCTTTAGGCGGGGTAAATTATCGTGAGGATAATTGGGCGGAGGCTTTACAACAACAAGCCGGACGATTTGAGGTGATCGTGGATAGCGCCGGCGGCGCAGGTTTTGCCCCACTGATCGATCTCACCGCGCCGAGCGGGCGCATTGTATTCTTCGGGGCCACGCGGGGAAACCCCACGAGCCTCGATCTCCGTAAATGTTTTTTCCGGCAGATCAATATGCTGGGCACTACGATGGGGTCGCCGGAAGATTTTTCGAGCCTCATGACCTTTGTCGCTGCCCATAAAATTACGCCCGTAGTGGATAAGGTATTTCCCCTCGCGGAAGCGGATGCCGCCTTCCGGCGCATGGCGTCCGGCGAACAGTTCGGGAAAATTGTGTTGGCGATCTAGCCTTGCCCTCAGCCTGACGGCTAAGCGCGAATCCACTGCACCAACTCCTGCAGTAACGCCGTCGCGGCCTCCCCGAGAAAAATAAAATAAAGCACGCCCAGCGCAAAGATGAGATAACCCGCGAGAATAAAGAGGCCATCGCGCTCCAGCAATCCGGCTGCGACCATTAAAATAGCCCAAGCCGGAAAGGAATTCGTAAAAGGAATCGGGATCGGCAACACCAACACCAGCGCCGCGATCAGCATTAAAACCGCGTGCAGTTGCACTAACCCGGGCGTGTCGGTTAAAAAAGTGAGGCGGGGCCGGATTAGTTTTTCAATGATCCGAATCGTTTTCTCGGCGACCGTGAAAAGCTTTCCAAAAAAACCGGGCGGCAATACCTTGCGCTGCAGTTTCATCGGGAGCCAAGGGCGCTGACCCAACGTCAACCGGAGCGCGATCAGGGCGATCGCTAATCCAAAGGGGGTGGACAAACCCGGCAACGGAATGGGCGTAATAAAAGGGAGGGCCAACAATAGCACCAGCAGCGTGTAGGCCCGGCCGCCAAGCGTGTAAATAACCTCCCGCAGCGTTAATGCACCCAGGGCGGAGCGATTCCGCAAATCAGCCAACTCCTCCGATAACTTGCGGGGTAGATTTGCGTTAATTTTTGAATTTTTTTTCATGTGCCGCGTTTGTTGCCGTATAGTTCCACGTGCAGGCGCGGGGCGTAACGATAGCCACGCGTCTTGCATAATTCACTCAACCAAACGGCACGGGCCCGCAAGCCCTCGACCGTGGTTCCCTCCGGCATCAACAATACCTTGGCCCGAGGAATCTCCCGCTCTAACGAAGCCAGCAATGTTTCGATTTCTATAAGATCCGTTGCTTGAGCGACCACAAACTTGAGTTGATAGCCCCCCCGATCGAGCCAAGCCCGCACCACTTCCGGCTGCCAGCGCAAGTTCTCGTGTTTCCGGCGCCAGGTGTCATCGAGCCGCTCATCCGGGGAGGAATTTTTTAGCTTCGGACTCAGCGAGGCGAGATCGCACGCAATGCCGGCCGGCATGATGGTCGCAGCGGTCTCAATCGTGAGGTGGTAATCTAATTTTTTTAACGCGACCGCGAGTGCCTGAATGTCTGGCGCCATCATCGGCTCGCCTCCGGTTAGCACAACGTGCCGGGCGGGATGCGGGCTAACCGCCGCCACGATCTCGCCTACCGTCATCTGCTTTCCTTCCGGCTGCCATGAGGCATAAGGCGTATCACACCAATTGCAGCGAAGATTACATCCACTCGTGCGGACAAAAACTGACGGTACGCCGGTTAACTCGCCTTCGCCTTGGAGCGAATAAAATATTTCAGATATCAACATTGAGGGAGGTTTAAACGAGTGCGTAAGCGCGAAGCCGAGTAAGAAATAATTTCTGCGGGCATTTAATGCTTGGCTGGGTTAACCGGCAAAGGCGGCTGCGACTCGTAGACGGTCGGATCAACTAACCCTGCTTGCAGGAAGGCCTCGCGGCGTTCGACACACGTGCCGCACTTGCCGCAGTGGATCAGACC
>NEUY01000019.1 GCA_002304425.1 Opitutia bacterium Tous-C10FEB | reverse complement strand
GCAGCAGCGAGTAGAGCGGCGGATTGAATAAAAGTGCGTCGAGTGGAGTTCATACTGGGTGAATAGTAACCTAAGAGAACGGAATTTTAGAATTCCACGATCTCTTCTTAGATTAGCTTCTCGAGCCGATCTTACGAGGCCAAAGGCATTATGGCTGATGCGTAATAGCGGACAAGCCCGCAGCGGGGTTTTAGTTTTCAGAGGAGAAATACCAATTGTTGCTCCGTCAGGATTAGGCAATTTTGGCGGCGGCGCGGGCAAAGGAGGGGTAGTCAACTGACCTTGATCTCATGGAATAAAACCGAGCAACCCTTCGGCAAAAGTATCTGACTATGCTGCTGCAATTTTCCATTAGTAATATTCCCATCAACCCGCCGTGAGCTTTCTCTTTTTACTGCTGTTCGGACTGATTGCTGCCCAAGCCCACGATGAACTCCGCGAAGGACTGACCTTTCACGCGTCCTTTGACGTAGCTTATGCGGCTGAACTTTCCGCCGATGCGCCCGCCTGCATTTTCCGCGTGGGTCGCACCCTACAGCCTGCCACCGACGGTCCTGATCTCGCCCGCGTCCCCGACGGCCGCTTCGGGGCCGCCCTCCGCTTCACCCGCAAAAGCTCCGTCCGCCCCGAGTTCGCGGCGGCGAAAGCCCTCGGCTACTCGACGCTCGATTGGTCGGCAACGGTCTCGGTCTGGCTCCGCACCGACCCTGATCGCGACTTGGCCCCGGGCTATTGCGACCCGCTGCAAATCGTCGGCGACGACACGAAAAATGGCTTTATCTTCCTCGAATGGTCCAAAGACCATAAGCCCCGTCATTTCCGCTTTGCCGTCCGCCCGCTTTATCACCTCTGGAACCCCCAGGCGGTCGGCTGGGAAGAAATCCCCGATGCGCAAAGGCCGATGGTTAAGTTGGAGCACGCCCCATTTGCTCGCTCCCGCTGGACGCACATCGTCTTTGTACTTGAACGTCTGAACGCCCGCGATGTCTCGCCCAAGGCCCATCTGTACATCGACGGACTACCGGCGGGATCCATTCTAGGACACGACCTAAGGTTCGGCTGGGATCCCGCCGTGATCCGCCTTGTGCTGGGAGCGTCGTATGTTGGCGACATTGATGATCTCGCCGTATGGAACCGGGGGCTGACACCAACAGAGATCGCCGCGCTCCACTCTCTGCCCGGCGGCGTCTCCACCCTTAGTCATTGATCATAATTAAGCCCCTGGCCGATGCCAATGCAGTTTCCTCCCGGCAATGGTCGGATGGGGCGAAACAGGGCAGCTGAGCCAGTCCGCCTGGAGCGACAGAGTTGCGTTGGCGGGTGAGATGTTTTCTGTCTCAGGTTCATGGATCCCGTTACACATATCCTGCTGGGCGCTAGCCTCGGCTACTTTGGTTTTGGCCGGCGACTCCGTCGAGGGACGGCCGTGGGTGTGGGTGCATTGGCAGGGGCAGCTCCAGATTTGGATGTCTTCATCAAAAGCGCGACCGATCCGTTGATCGCGGTGGAGTATCACCGTCATTTCACCCATTCGCTACTTTTCGCGCCGGTGGGTGCGGCGGTAGCCGTAGGTTTCCTGTTACTTTACCGACCATGGCGGCAGAGGTGGCGTGGGCAACTCGGTGCGGTCTGGTTGTGTGGGTTCGTTGCGTGGGTGAGCCATTGCTTGCTAGACGCGGCCACCAGCTACGGCACTCAGTTGATGTGGCCGATTACGGACCGTCGTTATGGCTGGGATTTTATCGCCGTCGTTGATCCGGTGTTCACGTTGGCGCTTTTGATTGGATTGATCGTTGGGCTCATCCGCCTGCAGCCAGGTATGGCGTTGGCGGGACTGATCGCCGCGGCGGCATATATGGGACTGGGGGTGGTACAGCATTCGCGGGCGGTCGCAGCGCAGGCCGCGCTCGCGGCGTCACGGGGGCACACGGTGGATCGAATTGAAGTCATGCCCACTCTTGGCAATGTCCTCGTGTGGCGGGCACTCTACGAGCACAGGGGTAAAATCTACGCTGATCGAATACGGGTTGGACTCGCGGGCGATGCCACCGTGCGTGGCGGTTGGGCGTTGGTTAAGGTCAGCGCGAGCGAGCTCACGCCGGCTGAGCGCACGCGCGACCAACGGAGTTCGTTTGCTCGGTTCGCGTGGTTTTCGGAGCAATGGGTCGCGCGGAGCCCGGACGATCCTGCCGTGTTGGGGGATATGCGCTATTCGCTTTCGACCGAAGCTTTCGACCCGATCTGGGGCATTCGCTTCTTGGCGGCGGGAACGCCCACAGAAATCGAGTGGGTGAACCGTTCGCGCGATAGGCGGGTGAGCGCCCGCGAACTTTGGGCCGAATTCCAGGGGCGCGATGCGCGGTTTAAACCGATTAGCAGTGGGGCCCAGTCTGGGCAGTAAATCATTCTACGCTTTTTTAACCAAGTCGCTGTCTGCTCGAGGCTAGGTTGCTTCCGGTGAAAAATGCGCACCGTCTGGCTGCAGGCTTGGAAAATTCAGGTGACGCCAAGGATCCAGCCTTCCAGCTGGGCTTGCGTGCGCTCAGGCTGAGATAGCGGTGGATAGAAATGGTTGGCCAGCGTGGCGCGGGCATCGCTCTGCCGCAGCCAGCAGGCGGCGCTGAAGGCGTCGTGCTGATCCGAGTTCCGGCCTTCACTCGGGTATAGTTTACTGCATAAAGCCGGATAGACCTCGGCGATAACCGAACGATTTGGTCGCGGAGTCCAACCGTCGAAGGGCCAGAAATGCACGCGCTCACCGAGTTGCTGGCGGAGGTAGCGCAGCCACGGCAGGCCGGCGTGAGTAGATTTTGCAACGCTACCGGGGACATCAAAGTGAAAGACGGACTTCGCGCGGCACCGTTCCTCCGTCAGCCGCCGCCAACGGGAGTTCCCTGCGCGCGCGGCACCGTGGCCGGCTAGGCCGTCGCGAATAAAATCGACACACAGGTGATCATGATCGGTCGGCCAGTGGTGCTGGAAGTCGTCAAGAAATGCGGGCCAATCGTGCGCGAGGTGGTGGTTTTCGAAGTAGCGCAGCGGAAAAGAAAAGCCGTGGTCAATCCCGACGAGGGTAGGCGGACCGGCGCGCAGTTCATCGGCGAGCCATTCGGCGAGTCCGCGGCGCGTCCAATACTTATGAGGGCTGGGCGGCGGGAGAACTTCGCTGGGCGACAGCTTGGGCGTGGCCGAGTAGAGGCGCAGTCCTTTCAGGCTGCTAGCGGGGGTAGCTGCACCGGAATAATCGAGGCCAAGATAGCGGGCGAATTGCGGCATGGGCGTGCGGACGGCGATGAGTGCGGTGATAACGGCGCGCCAGCAGCGTTAATCGAGTGCGAAGACCAGCTTCCTGACACGGAGTGTCTGGTTGATTTGGACGTCCACCGCGAACCCGCCCTCAGCGTCCGGCCAGCGCCGCGCGGAGGATCGGTTCCATCACGTCAGCTTGGCGGAGGAAGCCTAGGTCGTTGGGATGGGAGCCATCAGTCGTACCCTCGAAATCTGAACCAAGCAAATCGTCGCCGGGGATGTAGAAGAGGCCAGTTATTCCCGCGGCTTTAAGTTTTTCGAAACACTCGCGCAGAGCGGCGTGGTTATCGTTATGAAACTTATTTTTATTTGGCTGAATCCAAGAATTAGGAAACCGGCGATCTTCCACCAGCACGATGGGCGTCGTCGGGTGGGCGGCACGGAGTTGGTTAACCAACGGCAGGCATTTTTCACGAACAGCCGCGGCATCCATGTTTGGTAGGCAATCGATGACGTAAATGGCCGCATCGATTTTATTGAGGAGATCACCGACGGCTGCATCCATGCGACCATTGCCTGAGAAGCCCAGGTTGATCACGGAGCGGTCGAAGCGGCGTCCAAGAATGGCGGTGTGCACCATCCCTGGGCGCGAAGCGCTAGCGCCGTGCGTAATGGAGGTGCCGTAAAATACAATGGGCTTATCGGTGCGCGGCGCGAGCGGAGTGAATTGGGCCGCGGGATCGACGCCGATCGAAAGTTTTTCCACCCCATTATAGAGCGGTAAGTAGATCGCGTATTCGCGAAGTCCGGGGGTCAGGTCTTTGATGATTTCGACCCGGACATTTTTTTGCGTGGGCCGCGCCACGCCCACCCAGCGCCAGTGACCGGCGTCGTCGCGAGCGTATAAATCGAGTCCGCTAGCGCCAATTGGCGTCATGTTCACGCCATTGAGTCGCTCCCTAAATAAAGTGTAATCAGCCCAAATGATCGCCGAGTCGGTCTTGAAGCGCACCATCATGCCAGCGCTATCGCGACTCAGGTTCCACACCGCAGGAGTAACCGTGCCATTGGCCGAAGCGGGGAAGCGGTCAAACCAGCGCTCGCGGGCGAGGTCACCGAACGCGCGGCCCTCGACGCCCCAAGTAGTGACATCATGCCAAGATAATTTTGGCTCAACCGGCGCCGGACTGGCGGCGACGGTCGGAGTTGGCGCGGTGGGCGCAGGCTGAATTTGGGCCCAGCCGATGAAAGCCAGAGCGGAGCTAGTGTAGCCGATGAGGAGGAAACGATGCAGTGACATAGGATTAAATTTTTAAAGGAGACCGAGCTTTTTCAAAACCTCTGGCGGGGGACCATCAAAACTAGCGAGCGGCATATTGCCGGTATAGCCGAGGTCCTTCATGCCTTCCGGCGTAGTGTAAAATCCCCCAGCGGTTAGATCCCGAAACCGGGTGAATAATTTAGCGGCGTCGGCGAATTCTGGCGTGGCCGTTTTGACGAAGCAAACGTCGTCACAAATGGCAGTTTTCTCGCGATCGGTTAGTGTGGGGAAATTACGACTGAAGCGGCGCTGCGCTTCGGCTTCAATCCACTTGAGGCACTCGAGAATAATCGGCCGATCGAGCGCTTGGGTGGGGTAGGGCGCGCTGATCCATTCATCGATAAAATCGTGGACATGAAGTTGCGCGGCGGAAGGTGAAGTAGCATCAGCCGGAATAATCACGGCGCAGAGAGCGGCCGCGGTCACGCGCTGGGCGTCGCTGAGCGTCAGGGGCCAGAGCTCACCGGGTTGATAGGTTTTTTGCAGTTGAGGATCAGTGCCGTAGCCTGAACCAGTGACCGGGGCCGCCTCCGTTGGAGGGGCGGCGTCGGCCAAGCGGCTTAGCAGCGTGGTGGCCGCCGATGCCGTCAGCATCCATTTAATCGCCGTGCGGCGATCGGGGCGGGGCAAATCAGTTGAGTAGTTCACAAATTTCCTTTGCGCATTTCCTCAAGCAGGTAATCGCTCGTGCGCCAAGCGAGTGCCATGATCGTGAGGGTGGGGTTTTTATCGGCATTGCTGACGAAAGTGCCGCCATCGGTGATGAAGAGATTGGGCACATCCCAAGTTTGCCCCCACTGATTCGTGACGGAATTGCGAGGCGTGGTGCCCATGATGGCGCCGCCGACTTCATGAATGACCATGCCCCCAGTGATGATGGCATCTCGCCCATCTTTTTTAGGCTGAGCAGAGGCCTTGCCCCCCATCGCCTCAATAATGGCCACGGAGGTTTCCTGCATGTGTTTGGCTTGGCGGGTCTCGTGCTCAGACCATTTCCAATGGAACCGCAGAACAGGAATGCCCCATTTATCTTTTACCGTGGGATCGAGTTCGCAGAAGGAATCGTCATTGGGAATCATTTCGCCCCGACCTGCGAAACTGACGAAAGAGCCGAAATAGCGTCGCATATCCTCTTTGTAGCCGACGCCATATTTTCCGCCCGTGAGGTACTCCATCCGCGAGCCCGTGCGCGCGTTCGGCATGCGTCGGCCGGTGCCAAATTCGAGATGATAGCCCCGCGCGAAGTTTAATTTGCCCGCGTGTTGCTCCTGATAAAGCCACCAAGGAGCATAAGCATGAGAGCCGCCCGCGCCGTCTTCGTTGTGTAACGGCAGGTTTTCCAGTGCAGGGATTTGTCCGCCCAAGTCAGCCCCGACGGTGTCCATAATGTATTTCCCGACAAGGCCGCTAGAATTGGCCAGACCGTTAGGATGCCGCGGTGACTTTGAATTTAAGAGCATCCGCACTGACTCCGCGGAACTGGCGGCTAATACGACGATGCGGGCGTACACCTCTTTTTCTGCCCGCGTCTGGCGATCGATATAAGCAACCCCCGTCGCTTTACCGTGTTCATCCAGAAGCACGCGATAGCCCATTGCATCAGTGAGGATGTCGAGGTTACCTGAAGCGAGCGCGGGCGGGAGATGAACTGTGGTGGATTGATAATTAGCGCGAATGGAGCAGCCGCGTCCGCAGTCGGTCGCCCAAAAACAAGCAGCGCGCTCACTCATCGCCTGGATGAGGACGCGTTGCGCGGCGGCATTTTTGGGGTGCAACTTGGCGGCGAGCTTTGGACCATCCAACCGCTGACTCAAAACTGCGCGGTGAATCGGGATAATCGGGAGGCCAATTTTTTTTCCGTGCTTTTGGGCATACTGCTCACCCGCGCGCAATTTAGGGGCAGGTTGCAACACGCCTTCGGAAGAATTAGGCGTATTCTCCATCCCTTCGTTCGTGCCATAAACCCCGATAAGCATTTCGACCTTGTCGTAATAAGGCGCGACATCCTCATACGAAATTGGCCAGTCGAAGCCGAGACCGTCACGGCTGTAGGGTTTAAAATCATAAGGCCCATTACGAAGAGCAATCCGGCCCCAATGGTTGGTGCGACCGCCCAACATACGCGACCGCCACCAGATAAATTGCCGCTGGGGATCGGTGGAGGCATTCGTGTAAGGTTCCCCTGGGACCTCCCACCCACCACCCACTGTAGCATCATGAAACCCAAAGGGCTTATCAGGAGTAACCGCCCCGCGGAGCGGCGCCTGATGATTCGTCTCGAACATGGGAGTCTCCGTGACGGGATCGTAATTGCGCCCTGCTTCCAGCATCAAAACTTTCGCTCCCTCCATGGCTAAAGTGTAGGCGGTCTGACCACCGGCGGCGCCGGAGCCTACCACGATGACGTCATATTTCGGTTGGGTTTTTCGGGACGTAAGCAAAGCCATAGGAGTAATTTGCCGGAGCAGGCTAAGGGGTTTAGACGGGTAAGTGGCGCGGGGGATTAGCTGCAGCTCACATTCAGTGGGATAACTAAACGAAAAGACAATACTCAGTTAATGTTCCCTCGATCATGATCTTCAAAGCAAAATTCTTAAGGTTTTGCGGCGTAAATCTTCCGGCGCGATGCCCCAAGCTTGCCCATAACTTAATTGACCAAACGACGGCGCGCGGGGACTAAAACCAGCCTTGCGGTACTCGCGTTTCACTTTCCTGATCTCGTCATGACCGAGCCTCTCACCGCTCCCCATATTCTTGTCGTCGATGATGACGCCGAGGTGCGTTACTCGCTTAACCGCGTGCTTACCGCGCAGCATTATCGCGTGGAGGAAGCGCCCAGTGGGGAAGCGGGGGTTGCCGCGGTAAAACGAAAAGCACCTGATGTCGTGTTGCTCGATAATCGCATGACGGGAATCAGCGGCCTCGAAACTTTGCAGCATATCCGCGCCGCCAATCCCAAGCAGTTGGTGATCCTCATGACCGCCTACGGCACCGCGCAGACCGCGATCGAGGCGATGAAGTACGGAGCCTTTGACTATGTGATCAAACCGTTCGATCCCGCCCGGTTAATTGCGCTGGTGCAAAGTGCCTTGAGCACGCAAGCCGCCATCCGCTCGGCGGGTGGCGTGCAGCCGGTGATTAATTCGGAAGAGCACCAGGAAGGCATCGTCGGCGCTTCGGGCCCCATGCAGCAGGTTTTTAAAGTAATTGGGCAAGTTACCACCAGCGATGTCACCGTGATGATCACCGGCGAAAGTGGCACCGGTAAAGAACTGGTGGCGCGCAGCATTCACCGTCACAGCCATCGCGCGAGTAAGCCGTTTGTCGCGATTAACTGTTCAGCCATCCCGGAGACTTTAATTGAAAGTGAACTCTTTGGTCATGAACGCGGCGCTTTTACCGGAGCAACGGGGCAGCGGCTGGGAAAATTTGAAGTGTGCGACGGTGGCACTATTTTTCTGGATGAAATCGGTGACATGACGTCCGCCACCCAGACGAAAATATTGCGCGTGTTGCAGGAAGGCGAAATTCAACGCGTGGGTAGCTCTGAAACGTTGAAAGTAAATGTGCGGGTGATCGCCGCGACGAATAAAAACCTCGAACTCTTGGTCAAAGAAAAGACCTTCCGCGAAGATCTCTATTATCGCTTAAACGTGGTGCGGCTCCGCTTGCCGCCGTTACGCGAGCGAGTGGAGGATGTTCCGCAGATTGTTGATTTTTTCTTACAGAATTTGGCCAAAACCAAGAAGACCAAAGCCCGCAAAGTTTCGCCAGAAGCCTTGGCTATTCTGTGCCGACATCATTGGCCGGGGAACGTGCGCGAGTTGGAAAACATGATTTACCGCAGCGCCGTCATCGCATCAGGCGACGCCATCCTACCCACAGACTTGCCGGAGGAATTGAGATTGAACCAGGCAAGCGCCGAGACCCCCGGAGGACTTGAAGCCCTGCTCGATCAGGTTTATACTCAACTCAGTGCCCGGGAGCCGGTGACATTGCTTGCCACCATCACGGCCGCCATGATCGCGCGTGGGGCGACGCGGCCAGCGGCGGTTAAAGCAAAGAAAATAACGACGAAAAAATAATTCTGCCGGCTTGGGGCTCGCGCGGCAGGGGGCGAGGTCGATTACTCAGCGATCGCCGTAACCGTTCGGCCGGCGAGAGTGCCACCGCCAAGCGGTGGCGACAATCGGCTCGATGGACATGAACTTTGGTTTCCAGCCGAGCTCCGCTTGAACCTTAGTGGAATTAGCGTAAAGCGCTGGCGGATCCCCGGCACGGCGCTCACCAAATTTTACTGGCACCTTCAGCCCCGTCACGCGCTCAACCGCCTGAATAACTTCGCGCACCGAGGTTGGCGTGCCCGTTCCTAAATTATAGAAATGGGTAGCCCCCGGCTGGTCGAGATGGGCGAACACCGCGATATGGGCTCGGCTCAAATCATCAACGTGCACGTAATCGCGCTGACAGGTGCCGTCAGGAGTGGGGTAGTCGGTGCCGAAGACCTGTAACGCGGGCCGGTTGCCCTGCGCGGCACCAATCGCCAGTGGGATGAGATGCGTTTCAGGATCGTGATCTTCGCCAATACTCCCGTCCTCAGCTGCGCCGGCCGCGTTGAAATAACGGAAGGCCGCAAAACTGAGTCCGTCACTGTGGGCGAGCGCTTTCAGGGCGTTCTCCACGTCGAGTTTAGTCTGACCATAGGGATTAATCGGCGCTTGGGGCATGCCCTCGACCAGGGGCAGCGTAGCCGGGACGCCGTAAGTCGCACAGGTAGATGAGAAGACGAATTTCTTCACCCCATGCCGCCGCACGGCGTCGAGCAGCGTGTAAGTAGCGGCAACATTATTAAGATAATATTTTAGCGGAGCGGTGACAGATTCACCGACATAACAATAGGCCGCAAAATGCATGACGAGGTCGACGCCTTCCTGTTTAAAAATACGATCGAGAGCCGAAGCATCGCCGAGGTTGGCCTCGTGTAAGCGCACCCCAGTTGGTACCGCGGCGCGGTGCCCGTAGGAAAAATTATCTAAAACGACCGGTTCATGCCCCGCCGCGAGCAACTGCCGCACGCAATGGCTGCCGATGTATCCTGCACCGCCTGCGACAAGAACTTTCATTACCTAGACTTGTATTGCGTTTGGATTTACGTTGGCTAGGCAAATCTCTTTATTTCAAGAATTTCATGAAGCAAACCCGCATCGTTATTACAGGTATTGGGCTCACCGCTCCGAACGGTAACTCTTTGGCCGAATTCCGGCAAAACCTGCTGACCGGAGTATCGGGTGTCACCACGATTGAGGTGCGTTATATGGGCCGCCACCCCGCGGGGATGTGCACTTTTGATCCTTTAAAATATCAAAAGAAAAAAGATGTTCGCATCGGCACGCGCGTGGGCGGGATCAGCATTTATTGTGCGCGGGAGGCCTTGGCTGATAGCGGGGTGGATTTAGCCACTCGGGATAAAAGTCGCGTGGGAATTTATCTCGGCGTCACTGAGCACGGTAACGTGGAGACCGAGAATGAAGTCTATAATATTTCACAGTTCAAATACGACACGAAGTTCTGGTCGCATCATCATAACCCTCGGACCGTGGCGAATAATGCCGCGGGTGAAGTCTCTCTGAATTTAGGCATTACCGGACCAGCTTACACCATTGGGGCGGCCTGCGCGGCCGGCAATGTGGGGCTGATTCACGCCGCCCAAATGCTGCGCTTGGGGGAAGTGGATTTGGCGTTGGCCGGAGGAGTCAGCGAAAGCCCGCAAACCTTCGGCATTTTCGCGGGCTTCAAAAGTCAAAATGCCTTGGCTGCCCATGAGGACCCCAAGAAAGCCAGTCGGCCCTTTGACGAAGCCCGCAACGGCATCGTGATATCTGAGGGCGGCTGCATTTATACCATCGAACGACTCGAGGATGCCCAAGCTCGCGGCGCCAAAATCTACGGCGAAATTGCCGGTTATCATGTTAACTCCGACGCCACCGATTACGTTCTCCCCAATCCCGAGCGTCAGGCTGAATGTATCCGTAAGGCGATTGCCAATGCCGGCATGACCATTGAGGACATCGATTTGATAAATACGCACGCTACCTCAACCCCGCAGGGCGATATCCAGGAGTGCGTTGCCATCGCGGAGGTTTTTAAAGGCCGCCGCAGCCCGCCGCATATCAACAACACCAAAGGATTTATCGGCCACACGATGGGGGCCGCCGGGGCGTTGGAATTGGCCGGTAATTTACCCAGTTTTGATGATCTGATTATCCACCCAACAATAAATGTGGATAATCTTGACCATCAGTGTAATGTACCTGGTCTAGTTATTAATCAGCCCAAAAAAGCGACGCGGGTGGATGTTATTCTTAATAATTCGTTCGGCATGCTGGGTATTAATTCAACATTGATTATCAAACGCTTCGTCGCTTAATCCGCCCTACCCATGACCAAAGAAGACTGCCAGAAGCTAGTGATCGACATCATCGCCGACATCGCCCCGGACGAAGATCTCAGTGCCATCAAGCCTGAGATTCGCCTGCGCGATCAACTGCAGCTCGATTCCATGGATTTCCTCGATATCGTGATGGAGCTCCGCAAGCGCCATGGCATCGAAGTGCCAGAAGCCGATTACAGTCATTTGGCCTCATTGGAGAGCTGCGCCGAATATTTGACGCCGAAGTTTCCAACGAAGGCTTGAGTCGATTCAGCGTCTTGAACCAGCCATCGGGTAGGGCCGTTCCTGGGGCGAGCCGACCCGATTTTTTTATTTGGCCGCTAGGTACGGCCCATCCGAATGAATCGCCGCCCCACCTGAAGTGAAAGATTCTCATTATGATGTGGCCATTATTGGCGCAGGGATGTCCGGCTTGGCGGCGGGCATTCGTTTGGCCCACTTTGGCAAAAAAGTCTGTATCTTCGAGCGGCACAATGCCACTGGCGGGCTGAATGGTTTTTATAGTTTTGCGGGCCGCAAGTACGATGTCGGTCTGCATGCGCTGACTAACTACGTATCGCCAGGGGTGAAAGGGACTCCGTTAGGGAAATTGCTGCGGCAACTGCGCATTGACCGCGATGAGTTCGCGCTCTGTCCGCAAAAACAATCCCGCATCGCTTTTCGTGACTGTGCGCTGAAATTCACGAATGAATTCGCGGTCTTAGACGCCGAAGTAGTCGAAAAATTCCCAGCCCAAGCCGCCGGTTGGCGTGCCTTGGTTCAGTTGGTGCGGACGTATGATGATGTCGCGCTTGACGCACAACCGCGGTCGGCTCGCGAGGTAGTCAGCCGCCATCTTACGGATCCGCTGCTCACTGACATGATTTTCTGTCCGGTGATGTATTATGGGAGCGCCCAAGAGCGCGACATGGATTTCGGCCAATTCGTCATTATGTTCAAGGCGCTCTATCTCGAAGGTTTCGCGCGACCGTTAGATGGGGTGCGCGTTATTTTACGAGTATTACTCGAGAAATTCCGGCAGGCAGGCGGGGAACGTCGCATGCAATGCGGGGTGGCGCAAATTAAAGAAGTGCAGGGGCGGGCGGCTCAGCTCGTGCTGGATAATGGCGAAGAAATTACGGCGCACCAAGTGATCTCCTCGGTTGGTTTTGCGGAGACGATGAACCTCTGCGTGCCACCGCAGACACAAGCAGCCGCAGCAAATACCGGAAATTTATCATTCGTCGAAACGATTAGTGTGTTTCGGCGGCAACCCGCGGAGTGGGGGTGGGGCGATGATACGATTATATTTTTCAATGACGCGGAGCGTTTCGAGTACGTTCACGCGCGCGAGCAAGTCGATCTGCGCAGTGGGGTTATTTGTTTTCCCAATAATTTCGATTATGCTGGGCGTAATTTATCGGAGGGAATTTTCCGCGTAACCTGTCTGGCGAATTATGCTCGTTGGGCGCAACTGCCCGAGGAGATTTATCAAGCCGACAAGCAGCGCTGGTTTCCTGAGGTAGTCCGCAGCGCCCAGCGGTTCTTGCCGGTCGTGGCGCCGGAGGTGCTGGCCGCAGCGCAACTGGCCACCGATATGTTTACTCCCCGAACAATTAAAAAATTCACCGGTCACCTCAACGGCGCCATCTACGGCTCACCCCGAAAAATTCGTGACGGCCGGACTCACTTGGCGAATCTTTACTTGTGCGGTACCGATCAGGGTTTTTTAGGCATTGTTGGTGCCATGCTCAGCGGGATTTCGATGGCCAATTATCACGTACTGCAAGGGTCGACCCGCGGTTAATTTTTCCGCGTTGCGCTTTGGTGGGAGCGGAATTTAGTTGGTCTTCGCATGGCTTACGACTGGCTTAAAGGAATTGAAGAGCACTACGACATTGTGGTGATAGGCAGCGGCTTGGGTGGCCTCACCAGCGCTAATGTATTGGCTAAATGCGGGCACAAAGTGCTCCTGCTTGAGCATCATTATCAGCTGGGCGGTTTG
Source organism: Opitutia bacterium Tous-C10FEB (assembly GCA_002304425.1). Taxonomy (GTDB): domain Bacteria; phylum Verrucomicrobiota; class Verrucomicrobiia; order Opitutales; family Opitutaceae; genus Lacunisphaera. The sequence continues at coordinate 9,547 of NEUY01000019.1, read as the reverse complement.
GCTACATGGTTCACGCGCAAGGGGGGGCATATTTTCGATATCTCGCTGCACGGTTTCCCCATCGGCATGATCAAATCGATCCGCAAGTATTGGAGCCAGGATATCGCCCAGTCGATTGTGCAGTTAAAAGGAGTGCGGTTTATCAATCCGCAATTCTCCATGGATACGACCTTCGATCGGGAGGATTTTACTCGGCAGTTGGTCGAAAAATTTAAGGTCCCCGCTGAAACGGTCGAGCGGTTTTTTACCGATCTGCGCGGAATGAATTTTTACGATAATAATCCTGAGACCACTGGGCAAATGTTTGAACGCTACTTTCCTGGGCGGCCCGACGTGCAACGATTGTTAATGGAACCCATCGCGTACGCCAATGGCTCGACGCTGGCTGATCCCGCGATTACCTTTGGCATCGTTTTCTCAAATTTCATGAGCAAAGGGGTCTACACTTTTCAGGGGGGCTCCGATGTGCTCATCCGGAAAATGACGGCCGAACTTAAGCAAAATGGCGTGGAGATTCGCAAACATGTGACCGTGGAAAAAATCCTGACAACCGCGGAGGGTGGGACCAAGCAGGTGGTGGGGGTCGTGGCCAATGGCCGCACGATTCGGTGCCGGGCGGTACTCTCCAACGCAAATATCAAGAACACGGTGCTCCGGTTGGCTGGGGAGGAGAATTTCACTCCAGAATTTGTCGCCGCCGCCAAAGCGGTGCGCGTTAATAGCAGTTCTTGCCAAGTTTATCTGGGTATTAGAAAAGGGGAGACTTTGCCCCATATTGGCGATCTGGTTTTCACTTCCGACGAACCGACCTTCTCGAGCGAAAAGCTCGTCGATTTGCACACGACTAGTCGCACTTTTTCCATGTATTATCCGGATACTCGGCCGGGCCTCGACCGCTACACCGTGGTGGTATCGATCAATGCTCGGTACGAAGATTGGAATAATTTATCCCCCGAAGGCTACGCGACAGAAAAAAAACGCTTGATCGACGAATCAATTACCGCGCTCGAACGTTATATTCCCGACGTGCGCGCTAAAATCGATTGGCAAGAGGCCGCTACGCCGCGGACGATCGAGTACTACACGCGGCATTGGGCCGGCACATCGTTCGGTACTAAATTCGAAGGCCTTAAAATCTCCATGGATTTACCGGCTCAACTCCGCGGACTTTATCACGCTGGGTCCGTTGGGATCATCATGTCGGGCTGGTTGGGAACCATTAATTATGGTGTAATCGTCTCCAATCAGATTGATAAATTTTTAGTTGCCATGAAGCGCGCCCCCCAAGCTCTAACAACCGTTGCTTAATTATCCCGTGCCGACCGTTACTCAGCTCATCCCGCATCGTCCGCCTTTTTTATTCGTGGACGAAATTATTAGCCAAGCCGCTGATACGCTCACGGCTCAACGCACCTGGCGTGCCGACGAAGCATTTTATCAAGGGCATTATCCGGGCGCACCCATCACACCAGGAGTTTTACTCTGTGAATCAGTCTTCCAAGCGGGCGCCTTACTGCTGGCGACTAAATTTGCGGGGCAAGGCAAACCCCCAGGGGTACCGCTCTTGGCTAAAGTGGAAAATGTCCGCTTTCGTAGTCCCGTCTATCCGGGAGATATTACCACTATTGAAGTGCTAATTAAGGAAATAGCCGGCGGATTTTATATGATGTCCGGCAATATCAAAAATGGGACTAAACGCGTCTTGAGCGTTGATTTCGCCGTCGCTTGGAAAACTCCGGAGGGATCAGCATGAATGATTTTCTCCAGCTGGCCGGGAAGACTTTCTTAGTGATGGGCGTCGCCAACAAGAAAAGCGTGGCTTGGCAAATAGCTAAAACCTTAGAAGAGCAGGGGGCTCGGGTCGTCTACAGTGTTCGATCCTCAGCGCGCAAAGAGTCACTCGCGGCGCTCTTGGCTGATCGGGCGATTTTTATTTGTGATGTTGAGGGGGAAGGCGCCTGCGATCGTTTGGCGCTAGAGTTGCAAGCCGCGGGGATCGGCCCACTCCAAGGGGTCGTCCACTCCATCGCCTTCGCTAATTATAGCGCAGGGTTTCAAGCTTTTCACGAAACGAAGCGGAAGGATTTTTTGCAGGCCAACGCGATCTCGGCTTTTTCACTCGTCGAATTAGCCCAAGCACTCAAACCGCGGTTGGCCCGCAACGCTTCGGTCGTGACCATAGGGATTTCTTCGCTGGAAGTGACGCCTGATAACTATGGCTACATGGGCCCGATCAAAGCCGCTTTAGAATCTTGCAGTCGTTTCCTAGCCAAATCGTTTAGCGCTGATACCGAGGTTCGCTTTAATGTGGTCGGCGCCGGCCCGCTTAAAACCAGTGCGTCGGCCGGTATTCCTGGCTATGTCGAAAGTTACCTGTATGCGGAAAAATTAACCTTCCGGAAGCGCAACTTAGCTACGCAGGAAGTGGCAAACGCCGCGGTTTTTCTCCTGAGCGAGCGCAGCAGTGGATGCAATGCGACGACCCTGGTGGTCGATGCCGGTTTAGGGGCAAATTTCTTTGACAAAGATATCATCCGCTTAGCGATGCGGCCTGATCAATAAGCGCCCATGCATTTTCGTCACGCTTGTATTGAATCGCTGGTGGCCGTGCTGCCCGATGAAATCTGGACCTCCCACCAGATCGAAGCCCGCCTGCAGCCACTTTATGAGCGTTTAAAATTACCGGCCGGTCGGCTTGAGCTCATGACGGGGATCAAAGAGCGGCGGATGTGGCCAGCGGGTACCCGGCCGTCTGAAGCTAGCGCGCAAGCTGGCCGCGCCGTCCTCGCGCAATCGCAATTTAAGTCGGCCCACATTGAAGCCTTCATCCACTGTGCCGTCTCCCGCGATATGCTCGAACCAGCGACGGCCGCTTTTGCTCATCATAAAATTGGACTCGGGGCGCACACGCAAATTTTTGATTTATCTAATGCCTGCCTAGGTTTCCTCAACGGCCTGGTCACCCTCGGAGCGATGGTCGACGCCGGACACATCCGCTGCGGGCTCGTTGTGGCAGGGGAGAATGGCCGCCCCTTGGTTGAGCAGACGCTAGCCCATTTATTGACAGCGTCGCTGGATCGAAATGCGATCAAACCATTTTTCGCTAATCTGACCATCGGCTCCGGCGCCGTGGGCGCCATTGTCTGCCATGAGGATCTTTTACCCGCGGGCCCGCAGCATCGCCTTCTGGCGGGCGCTTATTTAGCCGCGACGCAACATAGCGCACTTTGCCAAGGGGACACCGCGGGCGATGGTCTGGCCATGCAGACCGACTCGGAGCAATTATTGCTCGCAGGGGTAGAAGTAGCGCACGACACCTGGCAGCTTTTTTCAAAAGAAACGGGCTGGAATCGCTCCACGCCTGATCGGATTATCTGCCACCAAGTTGGCCATACCCACCGGAAAAAATTATTCGAAAGACTCGACCTCGATTTAGCTAAAGATTTTTCCACATTCGAGACGCTGGGGAACACGGGCTCAGCGGCTCTCCCGACCGCCTTGGCTTTAGCGGCAACGCAAGGCGCGATTAAAGCGGGTGATAAAATAGCCCTACTCGGCATTGGCAGCGGCATCAACAGTTTGATGCTGGGGGTGGAATGGTGAGTACCGTCAATCCCCAGTCCGACCGCAAATCACCCCATGCGGCGCTGAGATCAACCGCGCCGAGGCCGCCATGGCTGGAGCAACTTTACCCTTTTGAACCCAGACGTTTTGCTACCGGTCGCGGCGAGTTAAGTTATCTCGACGAAGGCGAGGGTGATGAAGCCGTCGTGATGGTGCACGGCAATCCGACGTGGTCTTTCTATTATCGAAATATCGTGCTCGGGCTACGCGGTAAAATCCGCTGTATCGTGCCAGATCACCTCGGCTGTGGATTATCCGATAAACCGCAGGACTTTAATTATACTTTAGCTGAGCATATTAAAAATCTCCGTGCCTTACTCGACCATTTGAAGTTACGAAAAATCCACCTGATTGTGCACGATTGGGGTGGTCCCATCGGACTCGGTACTGGGCTGCTCAATCCAGAGCAACTCGGTCGGATCATTATTCTTAATACCGCGGCTTTTGCGGATACCGTCGTGCCTTGGCGCATCCGCCTTTGCCGAGTGCCGCGGCTAGGGGAATGGCTGGTTCGCACTTTTAATGCCTTTGCATGGCCGGCCACGTGGATGGCGGTTACACAACCCCTGAGTCGCGCAGTAAAGCGTGGCTATCTCTATCCTTATAATAATTGGCATAATCGAATCGCGACGCATCGGTTTGTGCAGGATATTCCCACTGGTCAGCACCATCCCAGTGATGGCGCTCTGCAAGTCATCGAGTCTCGATTACAGCTCCTGCGCGATAAACCCGTGCGGATACTTTGGGGCGCTAAAGATTTTTGCTTTAATTATCATTACTATAACCGCTGGCGGGTACTGTTACCGAGCGCGGAAGCTGATTATCTTGCAGAGGCTGGTCACTATATCTTGGAAGATGCTGGGCCGTATTGCTTGCAGGAGATAGAGCGCTTTCTTGGATTAAGGTGAATGGGCAACAGCCATTAATTAACCATTTATATATTAGACATAATATATATTGTGCGTGTGCATATCCCTTAATGACTGTTCTAGAAGGATTAAGCATCAATTAGCTAGACCCCAGCGAGTGGTGAATGGATAATAGATAAACAACGGGCGGCCGACCACGCCCTTTTCAGGTATAAAGCCCCAATATCGGCTGTCTTTGCTCCGAGGTGAATTATCGCCCAGCGCATAATAAGTATCAGCTGGTACCGAGACAGTGCTCATGGCGGATAAATTCCCGGTATTGTTGTAACCAGGATATTTGCCTTCACGGATCGCGTTTTTGGCAAAGGCAGTCGATCCGGTGATGGGCTGACCGTTGCGCCAAAGCGCGGGTTCCTTAATTTCCAAGATATCCCCAGGGGTACCAACGAGGCGTTTAACGTAATATTGGCGGATCTGATTACCCGCTTGGTCCTTCATCTCCGGACTATCAATATTTTCGGTTTTGAACACAAAACCAGAGCCCACCTGAGGTTGGACGAAATGATAGCTGAGGCGCTCGACGAACAGCAGATCGCCGGTAAGGACATCAAAGGATAAGATTTTCCCACCCTTTTGAACCTGTTTGCCGATGGGAATCCAATAAACGGTAGTCGTCCGGCCTTCCAGTTGGAGCGTAGATGTCTGCAGGGGTTTATGCGTGGCAGCTCCTAAGCGAAGCGCGTCATAGAGATTAGCCGACTTACCCTTAAAAGCTTCATCAAGTACTCCCTGGAAATCATTATCGAATTCCGCCGGCACCTTGATCGTCGCTTGTTCACCCGCTACCGAAAAAGTATATTCCCGCCAACGGGTAGGAAATATTAAGAGACTGCGCCCGCTTGTTTCCGCGAAAGCTGGGCGAAAACTATAGTGAGTGCCATCATAGGTGGAGGCATAAACCGGAAAGAGTACCTCGCCAGTTGCTGGTGCGGTGACGGAATAATTGGTCGCCCCAAGACCCACGAGCCGAATGGCCTGATGCCATAAATTGGGGGCGTCGCTTTCGGAATATACGGCCGAGGCCGTCATGCCATAGTAGCTGGGCCACATCGAGTTAGTCGGAATCTTAAACGGCTGTACGATATAGGCGCGCAGGCCGAGGATAACAATCGCGGCCACTAGAAAAAATTCGACATTCTCCACCAGCGATGAGCTGGGATAAATCCGACCGCCCGTTTCGCGTAAAATAATCTCCAGCGCGCCCAAGGCTTTTTCTAATTCTTTAATCCCGGCTGATCCTTTGACCTCAGCTTGGACCGCCTTGGTTGCGCTCAACAATCGTTCAATCTGTTTTGCTGTCAGTTGGTCGCGCCGGAATTTATAGACGCGATCGGCAAGCTCAAGCCAATGGCCGGCGCTTTTCCTTAACTTTTTCTCTTCGGAGTAAAAGAAACTAAACAAGCGAGACGGGGGTTAACTGTTGGTTTTTAGCACCTGAATAAAAGCATCAGGTGGGATCGAAACGCGGCCAATTTGTTTCATCTTCTTTTTACCTTCTTTCTGCTTATCGAGCAATTTGCGCTTACGACTGATATCACCGCCGTAGCACTTGGCCGTAACATCTTTGCGCATTTCGCGCACATTATCGCGCGCGATAATCTTGCCCCCAATCGCGGCTTGGACGGCTATTTTAAACATTTGCGCGGGGATGATGTCCGCTAGCTTTTCGCAGAGGCTACGCCCCTGCCCTTCAGCCTTACTGCGATGCACGATAGAGGCAAAGGCATCCACTGGATCATTATTCACCATGATATCCATCTTCACGAGATCCGAGATCCGATACTCGCCAAATTCATAATCCATCGAACCGTAGCCACGCGTAATACTCTTTAGGCGATCATTGAAATCGACCAATATTTCATTGAGCGGGAGTGTGCAGGTCAACATGACGCGCGCGCCATCGAGCGTATCCGTCTGATCGCAACTGCCGCGCTTTTCCATGACCAAACTTAAGATGTCTCCGAGGAATTCATTTGGGGTGTGAATAGCCGCCTTAATCGTCGGCTCACTGATCTCGAGAATCGTACCCGGGTCAGGTAAGTTAATGGGGTTATCTACATCGATCACCTCGCCGCCCTGCTTCTTGACCTTATAAACCACACTCGGATAGGTGGAAATGATCTCTACATCGTATTCACGCCGAATGCGCTCTTGCACGACCTCCATATGCAGTAAGCCCAAAAAGCCGCAGCGGAAACCAAACCCTAAGGCGACGGAGCTTTCATTAGAATAAAGCAGTGATGAATCGTTAAGGCGCAATTTACTAAGCGCGACCTTCAGCTTTTCATAATCATTCGATTCTAGTGGATAGAGACCGCAATAAACCATCGGGCGAACTTCTTTGTAGCCCGGTAACATCTCGGATGCTGGTTTATTAGCGTGCGTAACGGTATCCCCAACTTTGATTTCATCGACGCTCTTGATATTGCTCACAATGTAGCCCACGTCGCCGGGGCCCAATTCCTGGCACTTGATCATGCCGGGGTGAAACATGCCGACTTCCTTAATTTCAGATTTTTGACCTGAACTCATCAGCATCATGATCTCCCCTGCCTTGAATGTACCCGAGAAAACGCGAACATGTGAGATAACCCCACGATACGAGTCATACTTGGAGTCAAATACCAGCATGCGGGTCGTCGGATAGTCCGTCCAACGTGGGGGCGGCACCCGCTGCACAATCGCTTCCAGGATATCTTCAATGCCAATCCCCGATTTACCGCTCGCGAGAATTGCCTCTTCTGCCGGGATGGTCAAAATATCCTCTAACTGACGAATGCAAAGCTCGAGATTTGCACTGGGCAGATCGATTTTATTGATGACCGGGATAACCTTGAGTCCCTGAGAAAAGGCGAGATGCGCATTCGCCACGGTTTGTGCCTCCACCCCTTGGGCGGCATCGATCAGCAATAGGGCCCCTTCACAGGCGGCGAGCGAACGGGAAACTTCGTACGCAAAATCAACATGCCCTGGCGTATCCATCAGGTTGAGTTTGTAAATCTGACCATCTTTCGCCGGATAATTCATGGTCACGGGATGCATCTTAATCGTGATGCCCCGTTCCTTCTCGAGGTCCATCGAATCCAAATGCTGATCCGTCATCACTCGTTTAGTAATAGTGCTAGTGAATTCTAGCAGCCGATCAGACAGCGTCGTCTTCCCATGATCAACATGGGCAATAATGCAAAAATTACGTGTGAGCGGAGCGTCTTTCACTTAAGCAGGGAAGTCAGTTAATTCGGCAAAGCTTTTAACCAGCCAGTTTTTCTCAGTCCGGCGCGCGAGTCCCGCGAGCACTGCGCCCGGTCCGCATTCAATAAATTCAGTCGCGCCCAAGGCGACGCAATGGCGCATGCAGTCCTCCCAAAGCACCGAAGAAACAATTTGTTTGACCAAGGCAGCCCGAATCGCCTCGGGCTCAGCAACAACTTGGCCAGTGGTATTAGTCAGCACGGCACAAGTAGGACGCTGCAAAGTCACGCCGGCGAGATAAGTCTGAAATTCCGCGCGAGCTGGTTCCATTAAGCGGCTGTGATAAGCTCCCGCCACGTTCAGGGGCATCACACGTTTTAGCCCGCGTTCCTTGGCGGCTGCGACGAGCGCATCCACTTGGGCTTTTTCGCCGGAAACAATAATCTGGCCGGGGGCATTAAAATTAGCCGCCTCGAGGTCGAATGCTTGGCAAAGCTCACTCACTTTGGCCCGTTCTTCGCCGATGATGGCTGCCATGCCGCCCACGGATTTCTCACAAGCTTGCTGCATAAGGCGCCCTCGTTCGGCGACGATCTTAAGCCCTGTGGAAAAATCGAACACACCGGCGGCGGTCAAGGCGGTGACTTCGCCGAGACTCAGACCCATCGCGAATTTAACTTCAGGCAATAACCCCCTTTCACGCAAAACGGCGTGAACGGCGAGTCCATGCACGAAAAGCGCGGGCTGGCAGATTTTAGTTTGGGTTAATTCTGCTTCGGGGCCATTAAAGCTGATCTGGGCTAAATCCCACCCCAAGATCTGGTTAGCTTCATCGTAGATCGCCCGTGCGGCAGCTGAGCCGTCGTAAAGTGACTGCCCCATTCCGATTTTTTGGGCGCCTTGCCCAGCAAAAATAAGCGCGTGTGACATAGATGAAAGGTCGGTTAAACCGGTCCACTGCCTAAAAACCAAGCCCTAAAATTTTCTCTGTTGCGGGAAATATTTCTGAGAGTCGGAAGGCGCCAGTCGCGTGGAAACTTTTCCGCTGGGTTGCGCCCCTCCGACCGCTGCTGCGGTGGGTCCGCTAGCGAGCGCCTGACTGAAGGCATTACCGGCCGTGCTGGTCGAGCGGGGCGAATCACTCGTCGCTCCTAGGTTTTGCCGCGCCAATTCCTTGGTCGGCGCGAGATAGGGATTAGCTTCGGTCGGTCGGGGGCTATGGTAGCCTGCGCTTGTCGAAGCTCGCGTCGATCGAAGCTCGCCAAATTGCGCCGCTGGGGAACCGTGTGCACTGGAGACCGCGGCTCCCTCTGTATTTATTTTCTTAACATAATCATCAAAAAACAGGCCGCGAACCGGCGAGTCCGCTAGCCAGCCCTGCAAAAATGGCGCCAGGGGATCGCGTGAAACTACGATCGCATGTTTGCTCACCGCCCGAGTGGGCTCGGCTGAGCGCTGCGCGCTATAGACCTCCAATAAATTCTGGTCGGCAGTCGGTGCTGGCTCCGAGTCTTTTGCTTTCTGGAGCGAATTTTGCGCTCCCTCGCCGGCGACCGTCTCGGCCGAAGCTGCTCGCGCCAATGCATTGACTCCATTGATCAGCCAATTTTTGTCGACGGCATTTCTTTTTTTCAATTCTTGGACAGTTCGCTCCGATACGGCCGGTTTAAGCGGGGTTGGTGGGGCGCCGGCGGTGGGTAATTGGGCGAAGCCTTGTGTTAGCTCAGAATTGGCGGGTAAGCTCGGCTTGGTTTTAACCTCAGCCTGGAGCTCCTTCAGTTCGCGTTGGGAATTTTCAAGCG
>NEUY01000018.1 GCA_002304425.1 Opitutia bacterium Tous-C10FEB | reverse complement strand
GCGCCCATCGCCTCGACCACGAGAGGTCGGCCCGGGGTGGTGGGCGGCGGCGGCGGATAGTCGCCTTCCTTGATCCGCAAGCACATCACCGAAAAACCAACGCCATATATCAGGCCCACGGTGGCTAAAATAATCGAGTAGTTTGTCTCCGCGTGGCCGATGATTTTCCAGTTAAATAAAATACCCGCCCCCAGCCCCACGGCGCGGAAGAGGCCGTAAAAACGACCGAGCCACGCGCGCGGCACGACATCGTTGATCAGTCCATTAAAGAGCGCGTTGGAAATGACTACCCCGATTTCGAAAACGATCCAGCAAGCCCCCATGGTCCAGAGGATGGTCTGGTTGACATTAGCGGGGTCGCCGCCGCTCCAGCGGTGGATGGCCCGCCCAATCGCGGGGCTGTAGGCCAGGCCTAACATGGCGAGCGTCACAAAAGGCGTGGGCCATAAAAGAAAAGGCAGACGTCGTCCCCGGCGACTCCGGTGACGATCGCTCCAATAACTAACGATCGGACCAACAAAAAAAATAATTGCTTGGGGGATGGTGAGGAGAAAAATTCCGGTAAAGAAATCACTGGCTTGATGCTTTTTGAGCATCAGCTGGGTAACGGGGACCGCTGATCTTTCGCGCAGCATGTAGGCGAAATCACCGAATAGCAGCCAAGTGAACAGCAGCGCGAGTCCGGCTGTCGTGTAGGTCAGGGTACCGACGGACCACGTTTTTTGGTCAGCGGGAGGGGGTAGATGCGCTGGAGTCATCGGGCAGGGCAGGTTCGGAAAATGGGGGCGGGTAAAATTAATCGGCGCAAGCTGCTTCGCAAAAATAATTAAGGGAAGCTCGGCGCTGTCGGGGTGAGCACGTTAAGGCGTGCGGAAAAATATCCTGATCGGCAAGAGCGTTGTCGCCCGTTTCACCACCGGGGTGCGGCGCGCGTGGCCCGGGGCGAAGCTAGCGCTGGGGCGAGCCGGCTGGGCCGGGCGGCGGCCTGGGGGAGTCGGGCCCGGGGCCGGCAGAATATCACGACCGTGCATTGACTCAGTCCCGCGGGCGAACATTCACTTGCAGGATGATTGTGGGAGTTCAGCCCATGGCCGGTTTCGACAAACTTCTGCACTATAAAGTGCCGGAAGCATTGCGCGCGGAAATACGAGCGGGCTCGCTGGTGCGAGTACCGATTAGTGCGCGTCTGCACCTTGGTTTAGTGATGGAGCTGAATGCGCAGCCCGATTGTGCGCCCGAGAAATTAAAGTTAATCAGTAACGTTCTGCATGATTATCCTGCCCTGACCCCTGATCTCCTGGGGCTCGCCAGGTGGATGCACACTTACTATGCCGCCCGAATAGAGACGGTATTGGAGGCCATGATTCCCGCGGCCGTGCGCGATGGGGCGCGGTTGAAAACCGAAAAATATCTCAGCCTCGCGCGTATCCTGACCGCTGAAGAGTTAGGCCTGCTCCGGAAGAAGGCGCCGCAGCAGGCCCGCTTGGCGGAATTTCTCCAAGGGCAGAGCCAGCCCGTAAAAAAATCTCTCGTGCTCACCCGACTTGATCTCACCGCGGCGGTGGTGACGGCGTTGCTCAAACGGGGTTTAGTGCGGGAGGAAACGCGTTCCGTGGAGCGCGTCGCCTACGCTGATAATTGGACCGGGGGCGAAGTGGTGACGGGCTTGCCCCCTAAACTTAATGCTGAGCAAGCCACCGTGGTGCAGGCGCTCAGCGCTAGCCTTACGGCGGAAAAATTTGCCGTTCATTTGCTGCATGGCGTGACGGGTTCAGGTAAAACCGAAGTTTACCTCCGCGCGGTCGAGCAGGTCCTGGCCGCTGGGGGCAGTGCGATCTATCTCGTCCCCGAGGTCGCCCTCACGCCGCAGACCGTGGCCCGCTTGCGGGGGCGCTTTGAATCGGCGGGGCACAAAACCGTGGTTTGGCATAGCCACCTCGGGGAGGGCGAGCGCCTCGATGGTTGGACGGCGTTGGCTTCGGGGCAGGCGCGAGTGGTGGTGGGCGCGCGGTCGGCGGTGTTCGCGCCGGTGCAAAATTTACAGCTGATCGTGGTCGATGAGGAACATGAGCCCGCGTATAAGCAGGATGAGACGCCGCGTTACCACGGGCGGGATGTGGCGGTCTATCGGGCAAAATTAGCGGGCTGTGTTTGCCTGCTCGGTTCGGCCACTCCCTCCTTGGAATCCTGGGCGAATGTCCAGGCGGGTAAATACCAGCTCGATATTCTGACGAAGCGGGTCGATGACAAAAAATTACCCGATATTCATGTGGTGGATATGCGGATCGAAATAGTGCGGCAACGGGGATTGGTAACCCTTTCGCGCTTACTCGTTGACCACATGCACCGGCGTTTCGAGCGCAAGGAGCAGATTATTCTTTTTATTAATCGCCGCGGCTATTCCTCGAGTATGCAGTGCCGAAAATGTGGGCACGTGGAACAGTGTCCGCATTGCAGTGTGTCGATGACTTATCACCGCGCCGATGAGACGCTGAAATGTCATCTCTGCGGCCATGCCCGGGGGGCGCCGGCGGTTTGTCCGGCCTGTGCGGCGCCCGACATTCGTTGGCGTGGACTCGGTACGCAGCGGGTGGAGGAGGCGGTCCGGCGGGTATTACCGCGAGCGCGGCTGGAGCGAATGGATGCCGATACCATGGCAAAGAAGCATCTCTTCCGGCAAATTCTCGGTGATTTCCGGGCCGGGAAAATTGACGTACTTATTGGCACGCAAATGATCGGGAAGGGGCTGGATTTCCCGAACGTTACGCTCGTCGGTTTAGTCGATGCGGATCTTTCCATGCATGTGCCCGATTTCCGCGCGAATGAGCGGACCTTTCAATTGCTGGTGCAGGTCGCGGGTCGGGCCGGTCGCGGCGATCGGGCGGGGGAGGTGGTGGTGCAGTCGTTCACGCCTAAGTCAGAGGCGATTCAGTTCGCCCGGCAGGCCGATTATAATGGATTTGCGGAGGGTGAGCTCGCGATGCGCAAAAAATTTAATTATCCGCCCTACCGCCATCTCATTCACCATATTTTTCGCGGTCCCAATCAGGAGAAAATAAAATTTTTCGCGGAGCACTGGGTCAAGCAAGTGGAGCAAGCCTTGGGGGGCAGCGTGGAAATTCGGGGACCCGCGCCGGCGCCGATTGAAAAAGTGAAAGATGAATATCGTTACCAGATTTGGTATTTTTGTGCCCGCACCACGGCGGTGGTGCCCGCGTTAGTGCGTTTGCAGGGCACCGTCAAATGGCCGGACGATGTGATCCAAGTGCTCGACGTTGATCCGATGAGCCTCGTGTAAGTGATTTGCGCAGCGAGCGCCGTCGCGCGACGGGAGCGGGATTAAGCTTTAACCCACTCGGATACTCGCTAGCCCGCTTCATTTCATGGATTGAGGTTATCCTGTTGACGCGATGTTGCACGGTCTAGCGGTGGGGGGTGGGGCATATATTTCCGCGTTGCCAAGAACGAGGGGGTAACCGTTGCTTCTGCCCTATGGGCAAGCAGTCACAAGTCAGTTGGGGTGGGCGTTTCTCGGCGGGCACCGCCGAGTTGATGCTGCGTTTTAGCGAATCGGTCAGTTTTGACCATCGCCTCGCCCCGTTTGATATTCAAGGAAGCCAAGCTCATGCCGCCATGTTGGCGCACGTGGGTTTGATCACGCGGCGCGAACGTGAAGCGATTCATCGTGGCTTAGAAGCCATTCTCAAGGAGGTTAAAAAGGGCAAATTTAAATGGTCCCAGCAGCTGGAAGATGTACACATGAACATCGAACAGGCGCTGACCAAGCGCGTGCCGGCGGCCGCTAAATTGCACACGGCGCGGAGCCGGAACGATCAAGTGGCGACGGATATGCGGCTGTATTTCAAGGCCGCCTGTGCGGAGGTCATCGCCAGCTTGCAAACAGCGCAGCGGGCTATCCTCGCCGTCGTTGAAAAAGATGGGAGCGTTTTGCTCCCGGGCTACACTCATTTGCAGCGGGCGCAGCCGGTCTATCTAGCGCATCATTTTTTTGCTTACCTAGAAATGTTCGAGCGGGATGCCGCGCGTTTTGCCGTGGTGGCTGACCATGCTAATTGGTGTCCGCTCGGCTCCGGCGCGATCGCGGGCACCACGTTGCCGATCGATCGGGAATATACGGCGGAGTTGCTGGGTTTCGTGGACGCGCAAGGTCGGCCCCGGGTGACCCAAAATAGTATGGATGCGGTCAGCGACCGAGACCTCTACATCGAATTTGCCTCAGCTTGCGCCCTCGTGGGCGTACATTTCTCGCGACTCGCCGAGGACTTGATCTTGTGGTCGAGCCAAGAGTTTAAATTTATCGATTTGCCCGATGCTTTCTGCACGGGCTCGAGTCTGATGCCGCAGAAGAAAAATCCTGACTCGCTCGAATTATTGCGGGGAAAATCAGCGCGGCTGCAGGGCAATCTGCACACTTTGCTGACGTTGGTCAAAGGGCTCCCGTTGACCTATAATCGCGATTTGCAGGAGGATAAACCGCCGGTGTTTGATAGTCATGATCAAACGGTGCTGTGCCTGGCGGTGCTGGCCGGAACGGTGACTGGTTTGAAAATGCAGCGGGCTAAATGTGCGGCCGCGGTCGCCGACCCCGTGTTGTTGGCGACAGATTTAGCGGATTACCTCGTGCGGCGGGGCGTGGCCTTCCGCGCCGCTCATCATGCCGTTGGCGCCGTGGTCAAGTTAGCGGAAAAGCAAGGGGTGGCGCTTAATCGGCTGACTCATGCCGAGGTAAAAGCGATTCATCCCGCTTTGGGTGCGGACTGGACGACCGCCTTTGATCTTTCGGCCGCAATGGCGCGGCGCAAAGGCACGGGTATGCCGGGCCCGGCGCAGATTGCGCGGCAGTTCAAACGCTGGCAGAAACTCTTGGGGTAAGCGGGAGGGCTCGCGGTCGCGCGTTTTAACCGCCATGTCTGTTATTCGTATTCTCACTGAGCGGGTCGCGAATCAGATCGCGGCGGGCGAAGTGATTGAACGGCCCGCGGCCGTGGTGAAGGAATTGGTCGAAAATTCTTTGGATGCTGGCGCCACGCGCGTGGAAGTAGAATTTCGGGCCGGTGGCCGCGCGCTGATCCGCGTCGTCGATAATGGCTGCGGAATGACCCAGGAAGATGCCTTGCTCTCGCTCGAGCGGCACGCGACCAGCAAGTTAGTTGAGACGGCTGACTTGGACCGCCTCGGCACTTTTGGGTTTCGCGGCGAAGCGGTCCCCTCAATCGCGAGTGTCTCCCATTTTGAATTACAGACGCGCGTGGGGAGCGCCGCCGCCGGCACCGAGATTGTGATTAATGGCGGAAAATTTGTGCACGTGCGTGAATGCGGTCTGGCCCCGGGCACGAGCATTACCGTGTCGCATTTGTTTAACTCCGTGCCGGCGCGGCGGAAATTTTTAAAAACGGATGCCACCGAGTCGGCGCACATTATTCAGACGGTCCGCTTATATGCCCTCGCGTGTCCCGCGACGGCTTTTGTGTTGATTGAGGATGGCCGCGTGCTGTTTCAGTCGCCGGTTTGTACCACGCTAGCGGAGCGCGTGGGGGAGATTTTTGGCCGGCAATTAGTGGCTGATTTGCTGCCGGTGGCGATGGCGGAGGCCGGTTTGAAATTGAGCGGACTGATTGGTAAACCCGGCGTTAATCGATCCACGCGTCACGAATTGCTGATGTTCGTAAACCGACGGCCGGTTGATAGCCGGACGCTTAATTACGCTTTAATTGAATCCTATGCTACGGCCCTCGCGAAAGGTCGTTATCCGGTCGCCGTATTATTTCTCGAACTGGATCCGGCCGCGGTTGATGTGAACGTGCATCCGGCCAAGCGCGAGGTGCGCTTCCGCAGTGAAGGCGCCGTGCGCGGTTTTGTGATTCGGGCAGTATTGCAGCGATTACGTGAGTGGGGCGCGCCGGCTCCCAGAGTGGAACCGGCCAGCGCGGGGCAAGTTCACCCTGCTGCGTCGGAGGTAATGCCGGGCGATCCTGTGAGCTTGGCCGCTCCCGCAACCGTGAACCTGCCGCCAACCGCGTTTGTGATTAAGCCGCCCGCGCCGCCCGCCATCGTCAGAACGGCTGTCGCCCCTTTAGCGGTGAGCGCCCCGAGTGCCTCGGCGGCGCTGTTGGGCTGGCGCTTTCTGGGGACCGCGCATAGCGACTATGCTTTGTGGGAAACGCCGAGCGGATTGATGGTCTTGGATCGACGGGCCGCGCACGAACGGGTGTGGTTCGAGCGTTTAGAAATGCAATTTAAGCAAGGAGCGGTGGCCAGTCAGCGCCTACTCTTTGCGATCCCGGTGGAATTTGACGCCATTGCGAGTGCCTTGTTAACCGACCAGCTCGCTTTTTTGCAACGCCATGGGTTTGCGGTCGCAGAATTTGGGCGTAATTTTTTCCGCATTGAGGCGGTGCCGGTTTGGCTGGAATCAAGTGATGCCGTTATTTTTTTGCGCGATATCATCGGCTTGATGCGCGACGGGCAGCTCGATGGGAAGAACCTTGATTTGGCCCGGACGGCCTTAGCCCAACTCGCAGCCCAGCAAGCGGTACGCTTGCCGAGTAGCCATAACGAGACCGAGGCACTGGCGCTCGTGTCCCAACTTTTCGCCTGCACGCAACCCCATACGAGTCCGGCTGGTCGGCCAACCCACTTTGAATTGAGTCGCGGAGAATTGCTGCGGCGATTTCAGCGGTAAGCTTAGTTTGTGTTCACCCAATCGTAATGTGGGGTCGATATTCCTAACTTGCCTGCCTCAACGGCACGATTTGTGATCTAATCTTTCCATGCCTGTTAAAAGCAAAGCGAGTCAGTCGGCTAGTCGTGCTCCCCACCCAGCAGTAAAACCGCCGCCGGTGGATCTGCGTCCGCTGATTGAACGGCATTTGATCTCAACCTTGGCGCGGCATCCGGCCTCGGCGACCCCGCGCGACTGGTGGGTCGCGACCGCGCTCGCGGTCCGGGATACGATTCATGAGCGCATGATTGCGACGCAGCGGCGGCATAATGAGAAAAATGTCCGCCGGCTTTATTATTTCTCGCTCGAATATTTGATGGGTCGACTATTCGGGAATAATTTACTCGCGACGGGTTTGCTGGATGCGGCGCGCGTTGCGCTCGAAGCCTTGGGCCAAGATTTCGAGCAAATTCGCGAGGCCGAGGCTGATATGGGGTTAGGCAATGGCGGGTTGGGTCGTTTGGCGGCCTGCTTTCTCGATTCGCTCGCGACGTTAGATTATCCTGCGCTGGGCTACGGGATTTATTATGAATTTGGCCTCTTTAAACAGGCTTTTCAGCAAGGCCATCAAGTCGAGCGCCCCGATAACTGGATAATTTTTGGCAGTCCTTGGGAAGTGGTGCGGCCAGAATATGCGCAAGAAGTGCGCCTCTTTGGTCGCGTGGAAAATGTTTTTGATGACCGCGGGAATGCTCGTCCCCGCTGGGTCGATACGAAGACCATCTTGGGCGTGCCGCACGATATTCCCATCGCCGGCTACGGGACCACGACAGTTAATTTGCTGCGGCTCTGGGCTTCCAAATCAACGGAAGATTTCGACCTCGAGGCTTTTAATCGCGGTGGTTACGTCGAGGCCGTACGGGAAAAAGCCATCGGTGAAACCGTCTCGAAGGTACTTTACCCGAACGATAAAACTGAAAACGGCAAAGAGCTGCGGTTAATGCAGCAGTATTTTTTTGTGGCGTGCTCCTTGCGCGATATCATCCGCCGCCATTTCCGCCAGCCGGCTAACTCGTGGGATAATTTTTCGGATAAGGTCGCCGTTCAGCTCAACGATACTCATCCCGCCATCGCGATCGTCGAATTACTGCGGATTTTATTGGATGAGGAAAATATGGCGTGGGACGCCGCTTGGGCCATTACGAGCCGGACCTTTGCGTACACGAACCACACCCTGTTGCCCGAGGCCCTCGAGAAATGGACCGTGGAGCTCTTTGCGCGACTTTTGCCCCGTCATTTGCAGATAATCTACGTCCTCAATGAGCAACTGCTGCTGGCGGTCGAGCGGCAATGGCCCGGTGATAATTGGAAAAAAACCGTCTGCTCCCTGATTGAAGAAAATGGCCATAAGCAAGTGCGCATGGCGAATCTCTCCGTCGTTGGCTCGCATGCCGTCAACGGCGTGGCGGAGATTCACACGGCATTATTAAAGCAGAATCTTTTTCCGGAATTTAACGAACTTTACCCCGGTAAATTCCAAAACAAAACGAATGGTATCACCCCGCGCCGTTGGCTGCTGAAGAGCAACCCGCGCTTAGCGGCACTGCTGACGCGAAAATTGGGGCAGGCGGCCTGGGTGCGTGATCTCGATCTGCTGCGCGGCCTGGAGAAATTCGCCGAGGAACCGGCCTTTCAGCGCGAGTTCATGGCGATCAAACGGGCTAATAAAGTCGATTTAGCAGCGGTCATTAAAACGGAGTGCGGCTTGGTGGTTTCGCCTGATGCTATTTTTGATGTGCAGATCAAGCGACTACATGAATACAAGCGGCAGCATTTAAATTTGCTGCACATCATGACGCTCTATCGTCGCTTGTTGCAGAATCCCTCGCTCGATTTGGTCCCTCGGGTTTTTATTTTTGGGGCGAAAGCTGCGCCGGGCTATGACTTGGCCAAGAATATTATCCGCGCCATCAACGTAATTGGCGCTCACATCAATGCCGACGAGCGCATTGGGGGTAAACTGAAGGTGGCGTTCTTGCCGAATTATCGGGTGTCACTCGCGGAGAAAATTATTCCAGCCGCTGATCTTTCTGAGCAAATTTCTACCGCGGGTAAAGAAGCCTCGGGGACCGGTAACATGAAGCTCTCGCTCAACGGGGCGCTGACGATTGGCACGCTCGATGGGGCTAATGTGGAGATTCGGGACGAAGTGGGGGCCGATAATATCTTTATCTTTGGCCTGACGGTCGAAGCGGTGGTCGCGCTCACGGCTAAAGGCTACTGTTCGCAGGATTATTATCAGGCGGATGCAGAACTGCGCGCCATCATTGACTGGCTGGGGAGTGATTATTTCACGCCGGGCGAACCGGGCGCTTTTGGTCCGTTGCATCATAGCCTGCTGGCCGGGGGCGATCCCTTTTTGCTGCTCGCTGATTATCGCAGCTATTGCACCGCGCAGGCTTGCGCCGATCAGGCTTATCGTGATCCGGCCCAGTGGGCCCGTCGGGCGATCTTGAATACCGCTCGCTTAGGAAAATTTTCGAGCGACCGGACGATTCGGGAATACGCGAAGGATATTTGGCATCTCCCCGCGGTGAAAGTCTGACGACGCGCGGTTGTCTCGGTGGGTGCACCGCGGTTTAAATTGGTCGTCGGGGCGGAATGCATGATTGAATTGCTCGCGGGCTTGGCGCAACTTACCGGGCGGTTGGTCGCGTTCAGCAAATATTATCCCCACCTGAATTAATTCTATGAATCGTCTCCAAGGTTTAATTGGTATCGCGCTCATCTTGGGTCTGGCGGTGCTTTTTTCTAATAATCGCCGCCGGATTAATCGGCGACTCGTGCTGAGTGGCATTGCCCTTCAGGTCATCATTGCCGTTTTGATTTTTCATGTCGGCCCCGTCGCGCAATTTTTTCAACTTGTGGGCCAAGGGATTGGTAAATTAGAGGGGTTTGCCCGGGCCGGCGCCGCTTTTGTTTACGGCGGGATTGCGGTCGAACAGGGCCCGGGGCAGATCGCCAATTACATGGGGGGCGGGTTCGTTTTCGCTTTTAATGTTACCGCGACGATTATTTTAGTCTGCGCCTTGGTGGCGGTGCTCTACCATTACGGCATCATGCAACGCCTCGTGGCGCTCGTGGCTCGGGCCATGAATTTTATTATGCGGGTTAGCGGGGCCGAAGCCTTAAGCAATGTGGCCAGTGCGCTGGTTGGACAAGTGGAGGCGCAGGTCATGATTCGTCCCTATCTAGCGGGGATGACGAAGAGTGAATTACTTGCCTCCATGAGCGGCAGTCTTGCCTGTATTGCCGGCGGAATTTTAGTCGTTTACGTCAATATGGGCGCGCAAGCCGGCCTCGATTTAGCGCCAAAATTAATCACCGCTAGTTTAATGGCGGCGCCCGGCGCGCTTGTGATCGCTAAAATTGTTTTCCCGGAGACGGAAGAGAGCCAGACGATGGGGCAGGTGAAGCTCGCCGTTAAAAGTGATTACACGAATGTGATCGATGCTATTTCCCACGGGGCTGGCGATGGCTTCAAAATTGCCATGAACGTGATCGCCATGCTCATCGGATTCATTGCCGTCATCGCCTGTATTGATTGGGTGATGGTTTCGATCGGGCATCTTTTTAATCCGCATTTCGATCTCACCCTGAATTGGATTTTTGGAAAATTATTCTATCCGATGGCTTGGGCGATGGGCGTGCCCAGCGTTGATCTTAATAATGTGGCGACGCTCCTCGGTCAAAAATTGACCATTAATGAGTTCGTGGCGTTCAAGAGTCTGACCGATAAAGCGGTCCCGATTATCACCGAGAAAGGCCTGTTAATCGTGAGTATCGCGATCTGCGGCTTTGCGAATTTTAGCAGCGTCGGAATGCAAATTGGCGGCATCGGTGCACTGGTGCCAGAGCGCCGGGCGGACTTGGCCAATTTGGGGATGAAGGCATTGTTTTGCGGCACGTTAGCCTCTTACTTGTCCGCCACGATCGCTGGCTTAGTCATTTAATCACATGGATCTCCCACGACAACTTGAACGTCACCTCGGGCAAACGCCGCAGACTGCGCTGGCGGCTTTTGTCGCGCCCAACGCCACCGTGCTGGGGAATGTGACCCTGGGGGCACAAAGCAGCGTCTGGTACGGCGCGGTGCTGCGCGGCGATATCAATTCAATCGTGATCGGCGAGGGCACTAACATTCAGGATTTGGCCGTCATTCATTTGGCCGATGATTATGGAGTTACCATTGGCCGCTACACGACGATTGGGCACAGCGCGATTATTCACGCCTGTGATATTGGTGACGAATGCCTCATTGGCATGGGGGCCACCATTCTGGATGGAGCTAAAATCGGTGATCATTGCATTGTGGGGGCGAACGCGCTCGTCACCCAGCGCTTTGTGGCGCCCCCCGGTTCCATGATTCTCGGGTCTCCGGCGAAGGTTGTACGTCCCCTGACTGAATTAGAGAAAAATAGCCTAAGGGGCTGGGCGGAGAAATACGTCACTACCGCGCGGGCGCACGCGGCCCGCGCGTAAAGTTACTGCGCCTATCTTTCGAGCTGCAAAAAGGTGTAGCGATAATTTGCGTCGCTACTTTCGCGGCGCCCCGTCTCGCGCCAGTTTGATTGGCGCCATTCTGGGAAGTAGGTATCGCCGGGCACCTCGGCGTGCACGAGGGTCATTAATATACGCTGCGCGATGGGCAGGGTCTCCTCGTAAATGCGTTGGCCGCCGCAGATCATAATATCCCCAGGTAAAGTCTGGGCCAAGGCCAAGGCGGTCGTGACATTCGTCGCGATGTGGACGGGCTTCGCCACCTCGCTTGGTCGCGCCCGCTGCAAATGCGCGGTCTGTTTATAAATGCGTTCTGGCTGCGACGTAATGACCACGGGCTGGCGCCCATCGGTTAGCACGCGCGGCCAAGTCTCGAAGCAAATCCGACCTAGTACCACGGTCTGGTGGGCGGTTTTTTCATGAAACCAGGCTTGGTCCTCTGGGAGGTGAAAGGGGAGTTTGCCGGCGCGGCCGATGACGCGGTTTTCCGCGCAGGCGACAATCAAAGTAAGGGGCTTGGGCATCTGTGGGTTAGGCACTAACGGAACGCCCGGATCGATCGGCAAGTATAATTTGAAAGCATGGTGGTTAATAGCCTTGGTTTAGGCTGAACGAACTCAGGGAGGCTCCTTGTGTTTCCCCCTCTGGCTGCTATGCCCAAGGGCATATGATTATCGGCGTCCCGAAGGAAATTAAAATTGGGGAAACGCGCGTTTCGATGACACCTAGTCTGTGTCGTCGCGTGACTGCGCTCGGCGGCAAGGTGCTCCTCGAAAAATCAGCTGGCAACAGTGCGGGCTTTACCGATGCGGAATATAAGTCAGCGGGAGCTACTCTCGTCGTCACGGCCGCGAAGGTTTGGAAGAACGCCGATGTGATTCTTAAAGTTAAGGAGCCGCTGCCCGCTGAATATCATTTTTTGCAGCAGGGCCAAACCCTCTTCACCTATTTGCACCTCGCGGCGGGCCCGGCACTGGCCAAGGAATTGTGCCGGAAGAATATTCTGGGTATTGCCTACGAAACGGTGGAAGGCTCTGACGGGGCGTTTCCTTTGCTCAAGCCCATGTCGCAGATTGCGGGCCGGCTTTCGATTCAGATTGGGGCTTATTTTTTGCAATCTCAACACGGTGGCTCCGGCGTTCTCCTCGGGGGCATTCCCGGCACGATGCCGGGACATGTCGTGGTGGTGGGAGCGGGTAATTCCGGCGCACACGCCGTGCAAATGGCCGCGGGCATGGGGGCGCGGGTGACCGTCCTCGATCTGGATACACGTAAACTAGAGGCGCTCGATACCGAGTATCGCGGTCGCATCGTTACGCTGATGTCGAATCCGGCCAATATTGAACAAGCCGTCGCGGACGCTGATTTGCTCATCGGAGCGGTGCTGATCCCTGCCGCCAAGGCCCCGATCGTGGTTTCGGGGAAAATGGTCGCGCAAATGCGGCCCGGCAGCGTGATCTGCGATATTGCGATCGATCAAGGCGGTTGCATCGAGACGATCCAAGCGACTTCGCACCAGAAGCCCACTTACCAAGCGCATGGGGTGATTCATTATGCGGTGCCCAATATGCCGGCGCTCGTCGGACGCACGTCTACCATGGGCCTGACGCAGGCCACCGAGCCTTTTATCGCGATGATGGTGCAGAAAGGCGTGGAGCGAGCGCTGAGTGAGCACAAGGGTCTCGCTCGCGGAGTGAACACGCGCAACGGTCGAATCACTTATGATGCGGTGGCCAAGGCGGTGGGTTTTGATTCGTAAGCGCGCAACGTAAACGCAAAAAAACCCGGCAGCGCGAGCGACCGGGTTTTTTATGGCAAGGGATCGGCTGAGTTAATTCAGCCCTGTGCCGGCCTTAGGGCTGAGCGACGATGGTGACGCTTTCGAGGGCGACCCGATCGATTGGGGTGCTCTTCTCGCCGCCACCACCGGATTTGGTGGGCACGTTCGCGAGCTGTTCCAGTACATCATCGCCCGCGATGAGTTGGCCGAAGCCGGTGTACTGGTTATCCAGAAATTTAGCGTCGCCGTGGCAGAGGAAAAATTGCGAACCCGCGGAGTCGGGGTGCGAGGAGCGCGCCATGGAGATGACGCCGCGGACGTGAGATTTTTTATTAAACTCAGCCTTGATCTTGTAGCCTGGGTCACCGGTGCCGGGCATACCGGTCTGACCGGCCTTGGTGTTGGGGCAACCCCCTTGGATCATAAAGCCCTTAATGATGCGGTGGAAGGCGGTGCCGTTGTAATAGCCGGCGCGGGCAAGCTTTTTGAAATTCTCAACAGTCGCGGGGGCGACGTCGGTCCAGAAAGCGAGGGTCATTTCGCCGTAGCTAGTTTTCAGCACGGCAACTTCAGTAGTGGAGGGGGAGGCTTTGCTCATAAGGGCGGATAAAAACCTTTCGGTCAGCCATTCCGCAAGAACCAAATGGACAGCCGCGCCGGCCCTTGCCTGACTGACGTGTGCGTTTCACCCAGATCACTTTGCAAGGCTTTCGCAATCTGCCGCTCGTCGCGGTTGAGTTGCGGGGCCCACGGACATTTTTGTGTGGGGCCAATGCGCAGGGAAAGACGAATTTTTTAGAAGCCGCCGGCTATGTAACTGCGTTGCGGTCCTTTCGTGGGGCGGAGACGCGGGCGCTGATTGGCCTTAACCAAGCGCAAGCGGGATTAGCTTTTTTACTCGAACATGAGCAATTCGGCGCGAGCCGGATCACGGTTACTTTGACGGCCCAGAATCGCGAGGTGCAGTGGGAGCAGGGCCGCGTCACGCGGTTGGCCGATTTTATTGGGAAATTCCCTACTGTGGTTTTTTCCTCGCACGATAATCAATTTCTGCGGGGCTCTCCCGCGCTGCGCCGCCGTTGGTTGGACCTTACTTTGGCGGCGATGGACCCGAGCTATCTCATCGCGCTGCAAGCTTACACGCGCGCCTTGGCCGAAAGGAATATGCTCTTGAAGCAGGGCGGGCGTGATCTGGGTGCGCTCGATGCTTTTGAGCATGAGTTATCGGTGCATGCACTCGCTCTGTTTGCGCAACGGGCGGTGGGGATCACTGAATTGAGCCGACAGTTTCAGAGCGCTCACGCCAAGTTGGGCCCAGTGGGGGAGACGGCCGGTTTGATCTATGCTCCAGCTGCGGCGCCGAGCACCCGCGAGGAATTTGCGGCCTTGCTCCTGAAGAGTCGCCCGCGGGATGGCTTGTTGAAATCGACGGAGCATGGTCCGCACCGCGATGATTTGGATTTATTGCTCAATGGTCGACCCGCGAAGCAATTTGCGTCGGAGGGGCAGCAGCGTTGCCTGGTCATCGCCTTGCGGCTAGCGCAGGCGGCTTATTTTAAAGCGAAGAGTGGCGTCACGCCGGTGCTGCTTTGTGATGATGTTTTGGGCGAACTCGACCCCGAGCGACGCGCCCGCTTCTGGGCCTCGTTGGAGGGCGAGCCGCAGGTCATTGCGACAGGAACAAGTTTACCAGAAGTAACGGCCGATTGGCAGGTGCTCACCGTGGCCGAGGGGAGCATTTCAGCGTGAGAAGATCGCGGCTAGAATTTATGATTTCGTGGTCGCCCGCAAAGCGGAGGGTAAACCCATGACCTTCGATCTGTGGCAATGGGGGTTGTTATTTCTCGGGGCCCTGGTTGTGGGATTGGCGAAGACTGGTATCCCGGGAGTCAGCATTCTATTTGTGGGCCTGCTCGCCAATGCGATGCCGGCCCGACAGGCGACGGGCGTGATTTTGCCCCTCCTGATTTTGGGCGATGTTTTTGGGGTATTGCTTTATCGGCGGCATACGGAGTGGCGGCATTTGTGGAAATTGTTTCCCTGGACCATGGCCGGGGTAGTCATCGGCTGGTTGGCGCTCGGGCATATTGACGATGGGCAGACGAGGCGATTACTCGGAGCCATCCTCGCCGTGATGTTGACCCTGCATTACTGGCGAAAATTTCGGCCCGCTCCCGCTGATACTTTGGTCGCACATGCTCCGCTCTGGGTCGCGGCTGGCACTGGCTTGTTGGCTGGTTTTACCACTTTGGTGGCGAATGCGGCGGGATCGGTGATGACTATTTACCTACTGGCCATGCGCCTGCCTAAGATGGGCTTTCTCGGTACCAATGCGGTTTTCTTTCTCTTACTCAATTGGTTCAAGGTGCCCTTCATGTTTAATTTAGGGCTCATTAACCACGACAGCTTGGCCTTAAATCTTAAGTTGGCTCCCGCGGTCATCGTGGGTTGCCTCATTGGCCGTTATGCGGCGGCCAGAATGAACCAGCAGGTGTTCGAGCAGACCGCTTTGCTCTTAACCGGGCTAGCGACGGTTAAATTGCTTATCTTTTAAGATTTAGGGTCGAATGAATCAGGGCGTGA
The DNA here is from genome assembly GCA_002304425.1 of Opitutia bacterium Tous-C10FEB. Classification (GTDB taxonomy): domain Bacteria; phylum Verrucomicrobiota; class Verrucomicrobiia; order Opitutales; family Opitutaceae; genus Lacunisphaera. The sequence goes on along the minus strand of NEUY01000018.1, from coordinate 7,170 downwards.
GCTCTAGGGGAAGCATCTTAGAGAAATTAGCCAACTAGGAGAAAATTGAGTCGCAAGACACTGCCCTGGTTAAGGCCGGAGTCTCGCCGCGAATTTAACGATACCCATCGCCGCGGAGCACGCTCGGTTGGTAATATATTATATTACAAACCGAGCGAGGTGCGTGAGCCTAAAGGTAATGCGCCGTGATCGGGCGTGGGTCCCTGGAGCTTGGTGGGCGGTCGGCGTGGCTGGGGTGGGATTTTAACGGGAAAGCCTAGTGGGGGGGTGAACAGGAAATTTCCCCCTCGGCGCTTTGGGTCTGGCTGAATAATTTATTTGTCGGCTTGCAGAAATTGCGGGTGACCGCTCAGTAAAGAGAAAGGAAATTATGTGCTACCCCCCATTGCTACTCAACAGCTCAAGTTCACGCAGAAATCTGCTTCATTGCCTCGCTTGGCTGCGGGTCTTTATTTTTACCGCCCTTGGTGGGGCGCTTAATTTTGCTTTCGCGGAGCCCACAAATACGGTCCCAGTGCCCGGTTTGGTTGGGCCGATCTTTAATCAAGATAGCAGCGACTTCTTTTTTGAGCGTTCGCGCGAAGAGATGAGCGGAGAGTTAGTGGATGCTTACATCGACCAACTCGCGCAGGATGGGGTGCGCACCTTCATTTCCTGCGTCAACGCCATGCGCACGAATTACGCGAGTCGGGTTTGGGAGCCAGACTGGACGGGGTACGATGAAGCGGGTCCCGACAATCAGCCCATTTTGCGTTTCTTAGCACCCGGGGCGATTGTTCCCACCCGGCGCCGCTTGGACTCCGCCAAGCGCTTAGCGGATCTGGGGGTCAATTTTCATCAACGCGCCTTGGCGCGGTGTCGCCAATTAGGGGTGGGGGCTTGGGTGAGCGTGCGGATGAATGATGTTCATGACTGCACGTTGGAAGATGCTCCGCTCCTAAGTAGTTTTTTCAAAGCGCAGCGTGCGGCGGGTCAGTTGCGGGCGCCTCATCGCAACGCGTCATGGACTGATCGAGCGCTCGATTGGGAGCGGCCGGAAGTTCAGGAACATTATTTCAAGTTGGTTTGTGAACAATTAGAAACCCTCGATCTGGATGGGCTCGAATTAGACTGGATGCGCTTTGTCTATCATTTCCGGCCGGGGCATGAATTAGCCGGCGGGCGCAGCGTCACCGCGTGGTTGCAGCGGGTGCGTGCGGAGTGTGATCGGGCGGCGGTGCGACTTGGGCATCCGGTGCGTTTGAGTGTACGCGTGCCCTCGCGGCCGGAGACGGCGCGGCGCTGTGGTCTCGATGCCGTGGCGTGGGCGCAGGCCGGCCTAATCGACTTAATCGTGGCGACCCCTTTTTGGGCCACGGCGGAATTTGATCTGCCAACGGTCGAGTGGAAACGTTTGCTCGCGGGCACGGGGGTGTCGATCGCCGGCGGTTTGGAGATTCGCTACCAACCAGTCCCCAATGGCAAAGCCACTACCATGACGCCAGAATTGGCGGCCGGCGCGGCGATGGCGTTGCTGCACCAAGGTGCGGATTACGTTTATTTATTTAATTATTTTCCGGGTCGGCCGGGCTCCAATAAAGTCTGGTCGGGCGATTTGTATCGGACTTGGGGGGCGGAGCGCTACCGCGCATTCGTGCAGGCGCTGAGCACTAGCAAAAAACTTGAACCACTCGCGCGCACGCATGCGGTGACGTATCGCGATATTCGGGCCCCCGGGGATCCCACTGAATTTACACTCCCTGGGACGGATCCGCGCAAAGATATGCCCTGGCCTTCTGGCTGTGCCATTCGCTTACCCACCGGCCCGCAGCCAGTCGGGCGCACCGTTAAACTAATGATTGAATTTGCGCCAGGGACCACGGCGCCGGAAAAATTAAATGTCTACGTGAATAGCGTGAAATTTACCGCGCAGCCCAGCCCCACTGGTTTAGAATATAGCTATGTCATCCCGAGCACGGCGATGCAGGATGAGGCGCAGGTCATCGAGATCACTGGCGAGCAAGGGGCGTTGTTCAGTGTGCTGCGGTTAGAAATGGCCATCGCGGCGCAGTGAACCGCACAAATGGTTTTGGTTGCGGATGCTTTCGTGTATAGCTTGGGCTTCCAATATGGCGCGAACATCAGTCAGGCAGTTGTGGAAGGCCAAACTCGAAGGTAAAATTGCGCCGGCCGCTTGGCCGGTGGCGCCGAAGCTGACGCGCTCCGCTTTTCATGGGCGCGTCCTCGGCATCGATCCCAGCTTGCGAGGTACGGGGTTAGCTTTGCTGGAGTTTAGTCCGGGTCGCTCCCCGGTGATGTTGCGTTGCCAAACGGTTAAGGTCCCCGCGAAGCATTCGATGGCGCAGTGTTTGGGTGAGATTCATCGCGCGGTAGCGCTTTTTGTGGCCGACTTCGATCCCGTGCATGTGGCGCTTGAGCAGACGATCTACGTGCAGAATTTTCAGACCGCCCAAATTTTAGGAGCCGCGCGGGGAGCGGCAATTTCGGCGGCGGCTTTACGCGATAAGGAGATTTTTGAATATGCCCCGTTGCGCGTTAAGCAGGCCGTCACAGGAATGGGCCGCGCGAGTAAGGAGCAGATGGCGCGGACCGTGATGGCGATGCTGGGGCATGGTCGCACGCTCGCTTTCGATGAAGCCGATGCCGCCGGGGTGGCCCTGTGCCACGCGTTTACTTGGCGGGCTTAATGTGCTCGGCGTCTGGCGTCACTTGCCGAGGACCGAGCGCAGGCTTTTCCCGAGGTCACCGACTCGGTAGGGCTTGGTTAAGTAGTCGCAGAAGCCTAAATCGAGATACTGGCGGCGCATGTCGTCATTGTCGTACCCGCTGGTCACAAGCGCACAAACTTGGGGGTCGAGTTCGCGCAGCGCTTTAAAGGTCTCTTCTCCGCCCATTCCTCCGATGATCGTGAGGTCCATAATGACGGCGTCGTACGGCCGGCCGATATTGAGATAGCGCTTATAGAATTGGATGGCTTCCTCGCCGTTTTTGGCGAGGTCAGTTTTGTAGCCGAGACTCGTGAGCATTCGACTCGTCAGCTCACAGATTTGGGGATCATCATCCATGAAAAGAATACGGCCGGTGCCAAAGCGCAGACTCGGCGCGCGGCGTGCTTCAATCTCTTCTGGTTTATCCGCTTGGGGCAGGTAGACGGTGAAGGCCGTACCCACGCCCACATCTGATTGGACGCTGATCTGCCCATTGTGCTGCTTGATATTGGCCAAAACTGTCGCAAGCCCGAGGCCCGTGCCGGTTTTTTTGGTCGTGAAAAAAGCGGCGTAAATATTAGCGAGATGCTCGGGCTTAATGCCGCCGCCATTGTCGCGCACTTCGATCGCCACGTAGGTATCGGCCGGCAGCGGCGGGACTTCGCCTTCCGCCAGTTTGACATTTTTGGCCCTGATCCAAATGCCACCGCGGCCCGTGGTCATCGACTGGATCGCGTTGATAATTAAATTTTGGAAAACCTGCAGGATTTGTCCGCGATCAACGCAAATGGCACTGAGGTCGGGTTCCACCTGCAGATCGAAGTGCACGGTTGAACCGACCGACGCGAGGCCAATGCTATCCTGCAGAAGATCAGCGGGCTTGAGTACTTGGCGCACGGTGGTCCCGCCTTTAGCAAAAGTGAGGAGTTGCTTGCTGAGACTTTTTGCCGCCAGGCAAGCGCGCTCACTATTTTCCAGGCCGGCGGGGTCCCGCGCGTCCTTGGCCATGGAAATTCCGCCCAGAATAGTGGTGAGTAAATTATTAAAGTCGTGCGCGATACCTCCCGCGAGTTGACCGAGTGATTCAAAGCGGTTGGCGCGTACGAGTTCTTCCGGGGTCAGGGTCATCTCGTCGGGGTTGCGGAAAACGACGACCGTCCCGATCGCGCGACCCACTTCATTAATCACGGCGCGGGTACTGAAGGCGATCGGCACGGCTGGGGCGGCGCCGCGGTCGAGGGAGAACTCCGTATTGAGGGTGGTGGCTTCGCCGGCGGTGAGCGCTTTCGCGATCGGACTTTCCCCCGGTTGCCCGCTGAGACGATGGGTCAGGCGGAAAAATTCGCCCGAGGGTTGTCCGATGATTTCTTCGGCGGGGCCGCCGAGAAATTTTTCAGCTTGGGCATTGATGAAAATAACTCGCCCAGTGGCATCCGTCAGCAGCACAGCTTCCTGTATTTCGCCTAAGAGGGTCGCGAGATGGGCGGCGGGTAGTTCTGGGCTGGGCTCGGTCGAACGCGCGGTTGCGGTGGACCCGGCTGGCATGGGTGCAATGAAGCCCAGCACGCGTTGGAGTTCTTTCCGGCGGGAGATGTGCCGGACGATGCCCGCGTGGACTAAGAGCTCGCGCCCATCGTGGTGGCGCAGCCGCAAATTATCAAAATAGGCTATCTGATTCGGATGCTGGGCGAGAAAATAGGCGGGCAGTCCCCCCGCGGTTTCATCCATGGGGAGCGCGCGCAAAAAAGATTCAAGCGTGTCGGGCAGTTCATGTTCCGCATAACCAAGTTGAGCGCGGAAACCGGCCGAGAGCCAGGCGAGCCCCTGGGAAAAATTAAGATCAAACACGCCGAGGCGTCCGCGGTCGGCAATTTCGAGCAACCGTTCTTCCGCCCGTAGAGTGGTTTCTTCTACTTCCTTTCGCTCGCTGATATCGAGATGCGCGCCGATCACACGTTGCAGCGCTCCATTTGGTCCGTAAATCTGCATGCCGACGCTTTGCAGCCACACGTAGTAACCCGACGCATGCTTCATGCGAAATTCGAGGGCGAATTGCCGCGAGCCAGTGGCGCCGCCGCGACCTTGCCGGTCGGGCGCCGCAGCGGAGTCATCGGGGTGAATCAGGGTTAGCCAAGTTTCGTAGGTGTTGGGCAGCGCCGCGTCGGTGTAGCCCAGTAACCGTTTCCAGGTGGGCGAATAATAAACCTCTTGCTTGAGAAAATTGAGATCAAAGAAACCCAGCGGGCTGCGATCATTGAGTTGCGCGAGGAAATTATCGGGCACGGGGGCCGGCGTGACCACGATCGGCTGCGGGGGAGGCGTGATCGCCGGGCGGTTCAGCAGGGCGAGATAGCGGGCGGGTTCGTCACTGATTTTTTCGAGGCGCAACCAAACGGCAAAAGCGGGGGCCTCGGTCGGTTGGATTTTCAGTTCGAGGGCTTGGGCTTGCGCGGTGGCCAGCACGACTTCCCATTGCAAGGCGATCCAGTCCGCTTCCTGGGCAGTCATTTCAAAGCTAAAAAGCGTGGGCAGGAATGCATGGACCAGCGGGGTGGCCGTGCCGGCCCAAAGTTCTCGAGCCGGCGCATTAGCAATCTCCACGCGTCCATCAGCCGCGAGCACCAGCACCGCGGTGGCTAGTTCAGCGGTCGTGGGGCGATGAGTGAGCATGGACTGGCCGAGCGTTAGACCGAGCGCGGCGCCAGCTGGGCGGCGCTCAGCGGTTGGCCTTGGGTCCAGCGGCGAACACGCTGTTCGAGAAAATCGATCCAGACCGCCTGATCGTTAAGGCAGGGAATATGCTGAAAAGACTCGCCGCCGGCTGCCTTAAAATCTTCGGCGCCCTCCATGCGGATTTCTTCCAACGTCTCCAGGCAATCGGTCACAAATGCGGGCGTAATAACGATCAGCCGTTTTTTTCCCTCGCGCGGCAGGCGCTCGAATTCAAAATCAGTGTAAGGAGAAATCCAGGGCTCGCCCGCAATACGCGATTGGAAGGAGATCGACCATTTTTTGGCGTCGAGCCCGGCGCGGCTAACGAATTCGTGGGTCGTGCGGGTGACTTGCGCCTTGTAGCAGGTGGCGTGAGCGGGACTGCAGGTGGTGCAACAGTCGGTCACGATTTGACAATGAGCATGCGAGGAGTCGGCCTTGGTCAGGTGACGGACAGGAATCCCGTGGTAACTAAAAAGCAGATGGTCGTGCGGCTGGCTAAAATAAGGGCGGGCACTTTCGACGAGGGCGTGAATGTAATCCTCGTCCGCGTAGTAGGGGAGCACGGACTCTATTTTCATCGTCGGGGCGATTTTAGCTGCTTCGCGGTATACTTTGGCGACGACCGTTTCCCAGCTCGACATCGCATAATGCGGGTACTGGGGAAAGAGCAGGAGTCGATCGACGCCTTGCGCCGCTAGGCGGGTCAGGGCTTCCGCGATCGAGGGGCGGGCATAGTTCATCGCCAGTTCAATCGGTAGATCGACCCGCGCTTGGAGCTTGGCCTGCGCGTGCTGACTCGTGACGACTAACGGAGAGCCGGCGTCGGTCCAGACCTGCTCATAGGCATGCGCCGATTTTTTAGCGCGAAACGGAATGATGATGCCATTGACCAGCAGCCAACGCCCGGGCTGGGGGGGGCGATCAATGACGCGCTCATCGCCGAGAAATTCTCGGAGGTAGCGCTTCACATCTGGGATGGAAGTGGAATCAGGAGACCCGAGGTTGAGCAGGAGGACGGCCGGCTTGGACATGGTTCTTAAAGGGTGGTTTTCGTGCCGAATGTCAATCGGTGGAGTAGCATTTTGATTGCTCGAAGTGAAAGTAAATCGGACAACAACCGCATGACTGCGTTACGTACTCCTGTCTTGCTGATTATCCGCGATGGCTGGGGCCAAAATCCTCAGCCCGAGCAAAATAGATTTAATGCGGTGCATTTGGCCCAGAAACCCTGCGATGACCAGCTGCACGCCCGCTATCCTCGTACCTTAGTGGCGGCGAGTGGATTGGATGTGGGGTTGCCCGACGGCCAGATGGGCAATTCGGAAGTGGGGCATGAAAACATCGGCGCTGGGCGCATCGTCGATCAGGAATTGGTGCGGCTGAATAAATTATTTTCCGACAAGCAACTCGCGGCCAATCCCGTCTGGCGCGCGGCCGTCGCCCGGGTCCAAGCAGCGCCCTCGGCGAAACTCCACTTAATGGGCATCGTTTCTGATGGTGGCGTCCACGGCATGCTGGAGCACCTCTACGGGATTTTGCGCCAGGCGAAAGCGGATGGGCTGACGTCAGGCCAAGTGTTTATTCATGCTTTTACCGATGGCCGCGATACGCCGCCGCAGAGTGGGCTCGGTTATATTCAGCAGCTGGAAGTTAAATTGCGGGAGATCGGTCTCGGGCAGATCGCGACGGTTTGCGGCCGCTTCTGGGCCATGGATCGCGACAACCGCTGGGAGCGCGTGCAAAAAGC